>JABMRN010000226.1 GCA_013202515.1 Candidatus Omnitrophota bacterium
ACCTGAAGGCGTTAAAACCTTTTACTCCTATACAAGCAGGCTTACGATCAACATAGATAAACTTGTAATTCAAAATCAGAATATAAATGCCGGGAGAGATGTTAAGGGGATTAAACAAGAATCGAGGTGATAACAAATGAATCAACAGCAAGTTATCAATGCTAACAGAGATGCTAAAGATATTAAGCAAATAGCGAATGAATCTGAGAGAAATTGGGTAAAAATAGTTATTGCAGTAATCGGAGCAATTGCTATGATTATTGCAGCTATAATCACGGTGGCAAAATAGACTAATTTTTCTTTCTCTTTTCACACATCTTTTCACCGCCTGGTGAAAAGTTTAATTTTTCAGATTTATCTTATCCTATAAGGTTTCTTTTAATATCCCATAGCCACTTTAAGACTTACGATTCTTATTAAGATCATTTCTTCCTGTTTTTACCTTCCAAGGTCTTTTATTTTTCGTCCTAAAAACCTAACCTAATATACCCTATAATACTTGACAGAAAGGCTATTTTCTGCTAAGATTCAAACATTAATTAAGAAGGGCAGAAAAAGAGCAGCAGCCCTGCTCTTTTTTATTTGCCACAATTGACATTTTGACAGCAAAGATCTGGTTGGAGGAGAAAGCCCTTCGCTTCCAGCCGGATCCTTGTTGTCAAACAAGAAGCACTTTGACAATTGAATAAATCGTAGGGAGTGTAATAGGCATAAGGTTTATTAAAACAAAGATCTTTTATTTTGCAAAAGCGCAAGATATTTTGATTTTTGATCTTTAATATTTTATCTTGTGTTTATTTCGTCTCCCTACGACTACTTGAAAAAATTCCTTTAAAAGCGCTTTTGACTGGTGGCTTTGTATTCATCAAAAATGGTGAATAGAAAATCACCAGTCAATCGAAAAGCGCAAAAAAGGAGGTGAAAAAGGTGAGCGCGCCCTTTCAATGGTTGAAAGGGTAATTAGATTGGCAGATAGTAAAAAATCGCAACATAGAAGTTTGAAACAGAAACAAAAAAAGGTTGTTGAACTATCTAGTGATTCTTTTAAGGAGGAATCCAATGTCTGATAAACTGAAGAAACGATTGCAGGAAGAGTTCAAGCTCGATGACGAACAGATTGGAAAGCTGGAAGCCGAAGGTGTGGAGACAGAGGAAGACTTGGGCTACCTTAACGCCACCGAAATCAAAAAGATCACTGGTTGTGGCCTGGTGGTTGCAAAGAAAATGGCCAAGGCCTTTGCACCTGAAAAAGAGGATCCGTTAAAAACTACTCCAGTCCCAGCAATGCCCACGACTGTGGTTCTTCAGACTGGTCGGCCAGATGATATGACTCTGCGAGATTTGATCCAGGCCGTTGCTGATGGAGAACGATCACCTGAATTCGTGGCAGTCTTGCGTCAGCGCACTCGCAACATGCGCGTCTTTGTGCGTGAAGAGGATAGTGATAAGCTTGACACTGAAGCGGTTATCGAAGTTATCGATTTCGCCGAGCCTGGTCAAGAACCGGAATTCTGGGGGAACCAGCCCGTCGAAATGCTCGACGAAGTACTCGAGCGCCGCAAGATGGCCGATCCCATCACTGGCGAAGCATTGGCAAAGGGTGACCCTTGGCTCGACGTTTCCGAAGAGCACCGCGTTTTGGCCGCATACGCTCGGCTGGCGAACCACTTGACTGGCAAAGAAGATCAATATACTCTCATTGATGAGCTCAATGAGAAAAAAGTGGCTGGTCGATGGACGCGCATCAAAAAGGCGTTTGAGCTCGCCGAAAAGGCCCACGACTTGATTGTGGTGCAGGCACGCGCCGCCATTTACTATCGCAGTCACAGAGGAGGCCGATCCGGCAGTATGGATTCTGGCCGATTTCGTGACGGCACCCGTAGCCTCTAGATCGACTGCGCCGATCGAAACCATCATCGGCAATCCTAGAGCGATTCTCGATCACAATATACCTTCGTTGCTCCGTAAAATTGCCAATAGGCAAAACGCTCTTGGTCTAATAGAGGAACGAATCACTGAACACATTGGTAAGCCACCTTTGCAGTTGATAGATGGTCTCAAGAAAACACGGCAAGACATCGCCAATCTCCAGGCAGCCCTCTTTGAAGAGCTTAACTATGCTAATGGGTTAGGGCTCCTTAGGCAAGCAATGCAGGGAGTCAAAGGACCATATCCAAAGCAATTCGAAAGGCTTGAGGGGCAGTTAGAAGATAACATCCAGCGCCAACATCAGCTTGGCTATACCGAAGAAATCCTGGCAGAACGAGAGGAGATCATCCGGCAGTTGGATGGGTTGACGGAGTTGTCCATGAAAATGACTTTCATCGACCTTTGTCAGGCTTCGCCAACTCCTGTGCCATCTCAAAAATATGCTATTTCTGGGCCTGCTGTTGTCGGTGTCTTTGGCGATGGTGCCAAGGTTGACAAAATAGTCTTTAACTGAAAAACAGAATCAAGTAGTTTTCCGCTTTGAGCGGAGGGGAGACGAGAGAGTCAAGAAGTGTTTGTTTGGTTACCTTCGGGTAGCATGCGTTTATACGCAACATTCATCACTTCTTGACTTTTCCCCTTTGTTTTTAAATTTTTAAAAATAAAGGAGAGATATAGATTTACAATTAAAAACTTCTAATTTTAAATTTTTATGCCACCTTCGTGGCACCCCGCGAGAAAAATAAATATAAATAATTCCGCCAAAGGCGGACAGGTAAAAAGACAGAGGAAAAACTCCTCCTGAGCA
>JABMRN010000227.1 GCA_013202515.1 Candidatus Omnitrophota bacterium
AACAGACCCCATTAAGGATAGGATAATAAGTAAGATTATAAATTACGTAAAGAAGGTAATAAGCGACATAGATGCCATAGTCATAGAGGATTACGGCAAGGGCCTTATAACGCCCAGGCTATTAAAGCCTGTTTTAAGCATAGCAAAACGCCATAAGAAAATCATATCGGTTGATCCGAAAGAGGAACATTTGAATTATTATAAAGGTGTGACCGTTATAACGCCCAATAACCACGAGGCATCAAAGGCCGTCGGTTTCAAAATAAATGATAAGATATCATTAAAGAAGGCAGGGCAGATTCTCTTAAATAAATTTAAGGCAAAAATTGCGATTATAACTTTAGGCGAAGATGGCATGGCAGTGTTTGAATATGGTAAACCTTTCAAGAAAATTCCGACAGTTGCCCAGGAGGTCTATGACGTATCGGGGGCCGGTGATACTGTAATAAGCACCTTTACCATGTCTTTGGTGAGCGGTGCAACAGCAATACAGGCAGCCCACATAGCGAACTGTGCCGCGGGAATAGTTGTGGGAAAAGTCGGCATATCAGTGGTATCTGAAGATGAACTAATAGGCCGCATAAAAGAGGAAATGCTAAAGAAATGAATACAATAGGTGTTATTCCAGCAAGGTGGGCCTCAAGCCGTTTTGAAGGAAAGGTACTTGCCAAAATCGGCAATAAGACTCTTATCCAGCATGTTTGGGAAAATGCAAAGCAGTCAAAGCTCCTAGATGATTTGATTATAGCAGCTGACAATGAAAGGGTTGTAGATGAGGTAAAAAAATTCGGAGGCAAAGTTTGCTTTACTTCGAAAGACCAGCCTTCTGGTACAGACAGAGTTGCGGAGGTCGTAAATCCTTTAGATGTTAAAATAATAGTTAATATTCAGGGCGATGAGCCCATGGTAAAAGGAATAATGATTGATAATCTGATTTCTTCCCTAACAGATGAAGATGAGACAGCTGAGATGGCTACATTGGTCAAAAGAATAGATGATACGAACGAGATTTCCGATCCGAATGTTGTTAAGGTAGTCGTGGATAAAAAAGGATACGCCCTTTATTTCTCGCGCAGTCCCATTCCGTACGATAGGCGATGGACTGTTGATGAAGGTCAATCTATTACAAATCCAAGTGTTGAGTTTTACAAGCATATAGGGCTATATGCTTACACGAAGGATTTTCTTTTTACCTATACAAACCTGCCCCCCTCAAAATTAGAAAAAGCAGAAAAATTGGAACAGCTGCGGGCGCTTGAGCACGGCTTCAAAATAAGAACCGTTGAAACCGAATTCGATACGGTTGGCATTGATACGCCGGAGGATTTGGAAAAGATCAAGAATCTGTTGGCCGAAGGGTAGACGGGAATATTATGTCTACGGAACTCAAGATAAAAAATATAAAGATTGGTCGAGGAAATCCGTTTGTTCTCATAGCGGGCCCGTGCGTAATTGAATCAGAAACCAGCACCCTTCGTCATGCAAAGCGGCTTAAGGAAATTGCAGAAGTTCATGACATACCGTTTATTTTTAAATCAAGCTATGACAAGGCAAATAGAAGTTCCGTCAATTCTTATAGAGGCCCAGGCCTTAAGAAGGGATTAAAAATATTAAAGAAGGTAAAACAAAGCCTAAATATACCTGTTACAAGCGATATACATTGTAAAGACGATCTTAAAGAGGCCCGAGGTGTTTTAGATGTTATACAGATTCCCGCCTTTCTGTGCCGACAGACAGATCTTTTAGTAGAAGCAGCAAAAACTAAGAAAATCATAAATGTGAAAAAAGGCCAGTTTTTATCCCCTTATGACGTTGGGAATATCATCAAGAAGATAAATTCCGCAGGTAATAATAAAATCATAATTACCGAAAGGGGCGTATCGTTTGGATATAATAATCTCGTGAGCGATTTTAGATCCCTTCTCGTTATAAAAAAATATGGGTATCCCGTATGTTATGATGCGTCACATTCTGTCCAAAAGCCGGGGGGATTGGGCGTAAAATCAGGCGGCGAGAGCGAATTTATTCCAGCACTTTCAAAAGCCGCGATAGCCTGCGGGGCAGATGCGTTGTTTATTGAGGTTCACGAGAATCCGAAGGCCGCTCTTTCAGACGGTCCTAACA
>JABMRN010000015.1 GCA_013202515.1 Candidatus Omnitrophota bacterium
GGCCCAGGGGCTTTGAGAGACAGGTAATATATGGTCTTTGGAGAGACATAGAAGTCTGGATAAAGCGCTTCAATATTAACTTTTCACATTCTTCTTTACCGGACAAGGAAAAATCCTGTGTAAGGAGGGCCATAAGCTTTGAAAAAATAGAGGGAGATACGCAAGATTTACTGTTTTTAAATAATGTTAGAAATGAATGCAGAGGATTCCTGCATTGCGATAAGTATTTTTCCTTAGAGGAAACAAAAAAGTGGTTTTTGGAAAATAAACCCGAATTTTATATGATATATCTCGACACGGCTAGAATAGGATATTTTAGAACCTCAAATTATTCTAAAGAAAAGTCCGCCATATATCTTGGCTGCGATATCCATAAGAACAAAAGAGGGAAAGGCCTTGGTTCAGCTTCTTATGAAAGATTTATACCGTTCATTTTTAATAAATATAATTTAAGGACCATAAATTTGGAAGTGTTACACGCTAACAAAAGAGCTATCCGTTTGTATAAGCGCCTGGGATTTAAAATATATAGGATTGATAGGAATTTTTTGGTCAGGAATGGGAAATCTTTGCATAATTATTATATGACCCTTGACAGAGGCACATGGGAAAAAGAGCATCCCCCTGAAATGAAAATTCAGATACTCCTGTTTTACTATAATAGGCCCAAAATGGTCCTAAATGCTCTACAAAGCATCAAAGAATTAGATTATAGAAATTGGGAGTTGTGTTTTATAGATGATAGCGACGAACAAAACGCACATGAGTTCGTAATGAATTATTTTGGGGAAAGATACAAAGATAAAATCAAAATTTATCCGACGCAGGATTCCCCCGAGAGAAGAAAATTGCGCGGATCCATTTTCGGCAAATATGCGAACAAAGCGATGGAAGAATCCAATGCGATTCTCACTATAATGTTGTGCGATGATGATGCTCTGCTCCCAAGTTATTTCAAAAATTTAAATAGATTTTTTACAAAACACCCAAATGTTGTTTATGCTTATTCACATGTATATATTTATGATCCTTCCAAAGAGACTTATAAAAAAGCGGCAAAAAATAAAATAGAAATATATCCGGATCCAAACCGTTTTATCATTCCGATAGAGCCTATCAATAAAGTGGATTCATCACAAGTCGCATGGCGAAGGAGGCAAATTTTTGAAGAAGGTATTTATTTTGCGTATCCCCGCACGCTGGATCTGGATGCGGACATATATAACAAATTGTATAAGAAATTTGGAAATTGTTCTTTTACCGGATTTTCCGGCCAATGCAAGGGGTGGTTTCACGATCAACTGGGCAAAAGGAAACGAAATGATAAGGCGGATATTTATAAGGTTGGCATAGAATAGGGTGGAGGTTTGTTCAAAGTGACGCACAAGAAAAAAACAAGCGCCAGAAATGTTAAGAGGCCCATACCTTTATTTAAAGTATTCATGAATAAGGATGCGGTCAAATCTGTAGGTAAAGTTTTATTGAGTGGATACATCGGACAGGGCCAAAAGGTAAATGAATTTGAAAATAAATTAACAAAGTGGTTGCGGGCAAAACATGTTCTAACCGTTAATAGCGCTACTTCCGCCGAGCATTTGGCGCTGCATTTGTTAAAAAGCCCCTCCGGTATCTGGGGCGGCTTAAAGGCGAGCGATGAAGTGCTGGCAACGCCTCTTACGTGTACCGCGACCAATTGGCCTATTCTGGCTAATAACCTGAAGATTAAATGGGTAGACGTTAATGAAAGTAATCTTAATATAGATTTGGAGGACCTGGAACGCAAAATTACTCCGAAAACAAAAGTTATAATGCTTGTTCATTGGGGAGGTTATCCCGTAGATCTGGACAGATTAAACGCGATCAGGGAAAAGGCATATAGCAAACACGGTTTTAAACCCAGGGTTATCGAAGATTGCGCGCATGCTTTCGGGGCTACATATAAAGGTAAAAAAATAGGGAATCACGGAAACATGTGCACTTTTAGTTTCCAGGCAATAAAACACATGAATTCAGTTGACGGAGGCATATTGGTCGTTCCGAGTAAAGAGCTTTACAGGAGGGGGAAGCTCTTGCGATGGTACGGGATAGACAGAGAGCAAAATACTAAAGACTTCCGGTGCGAAGAAGACATAAAAGAATGGGGTTTTAAATTTCACATGAATGATGTCAATGCCGCAGTCGGGATCGAGAATTTAAAATATGCGGGTAAGATTATTAGTAAACATAGAGCAAATGCCGAGTTCTACAATAAGCATTTAGAAGATATAGACGGGATTAGATTGCACGAAAATAAAAAAGATAGACAGTCCTCTTA
>JABMRN010000228.1 GCA_013202515.1 Candidatus Omnitrophota bacterium
TAGATCCTACACCGATGGTTGGAATGGTAGGGGTTATAAAAGACGTTGACAAATGTTGCACGCAAAATTTCAAAAACGAACGCGATGTAATCGTTCTTCTTGGTGAAAATTCAAATGACCTTTCGGGCAGTGAATATCTGTATGTCATTCACAAGCTGAAGAAAGGCGATCCTCACATAGACCTAGCTATGGAAAAGAAGGTTCAGCATACATGCTTAGATGCAATCGAATCCGGTATTGTAGCCTCCGCACATGATTGCTCTGAAGGAGGACTTGCAATCGCACTTGCTGAATCTTGCATATCAAAGTCAGATAAAATGTTAGGCGCAACCATAAAACTTGAAGGTGATTTGAGAAAAGATTCCGTTCTTTTCGGTGAAAAGCCTTCGAGAATTTTAGTTTCTGTAAAGACGGGGAATCTCAACCATTTAGAAGAACTCGCAAAGAAGCACTCGATCCCTTACAGCGTTCTTGGAACCGTAGGTGGAAAAGATCTCTCGATTGATATAGCCGGATCCAAGGCAATCAATCTGCCGCTTAAGGAATTAAGCGCAACATGGAGAAATGCCATACCGCGCAGGCTGGAGAAGCGCTGATTACACTTAATATTATGCGCTGTGGGTTGGAGAACAGCCTTTATCAAAATGATCACCGCTCACAGCGCGTAATATTAATACTCTCATGTATCTTGATTTTAGTAACTTCATATGCTATAATACTAATCAGATTATATGGAGAGATTGCTTCAGAAAGAAAAAGTTTCTCATGACGATTTATTACCAAAAGAGGTAGTAGATACGTTTTTTGGGAGGACTTGCCCCCCAGAACCAGTAGTTGCACCAACCCCCGAACAAACAATACCAAAAAAGACCGCATATAGAACGGTATTGCTTGCATTTCTATTCGTTGTGTTACTCACAGCAGCATTTTCGATCGGCTATGTACTTAGTAGCTCAAGGACACCTAAAAGCCCGGACACCAAACCTAAGCTACCTGTGGAAGAAGCCACTGTTAACCCTTATGGCAAGCTAGTTTACAACGGCATTTTTGACAGGAATATTCTAACAAACCTTTCGTTCGAAGGCGATGCTGAAAGAAGTAGCCGAATTTTGTCAAGCAGCATAAAACTTATAAATAGAGAAAAGCTCGGGTGGGCTCGCATGTCTCTTAATTTCGTTACACCGGTGGATTTATCAAATACAAAGCTTGCGATTCTGGCAAAGAGCGGACCCGATTCAATTGCAATTACCCTCAGATTCAGTGATATTGATGGGAATGTATTCGAGATGCCTCACTTACGATTTGCTCCAATGTGGGAGCTGAAAAATGTAAGCTTACAAAATAATTCAAGCCTTAAAAAGGTAAAGTCTATCTCAATAGAGTATGGATCGGGAAGCACCGGAAATAAAAAAAATTCGTCACTATACATAAAAGAAGTCAGTTTAAAGAAAGGGGAAGAGGTCTAAGATGAATATTATCGCAATCGCCAACCAAAAAGGAGGATGCGGCAAAACCACCAGCGCCATTAACTTAACAGGTGCTCTGGCAGAAAAAGGCCGAAGGACACTTCTCGTAGATATTGACCCGCAGGCCCACGCTACGATGGGACTAGGAATACAAAGGATCAACGTAGAAAAATCTGCTTATTGGCTTTTTATGGGGAAAAAAGAAACCCGAAAAAATGTCACAGAGCTCATTACTTACGTGGACGAAAATATTGATATCATACCTTCCCATATAGTATTGAGTACTGTTGAACATGAACTTAAAGATAAAGACAACGGCATAATGATACTTTTTAAGGCCTTAATGAACGCTGAAGTCGAATATGACTATGTAATAATAGATTGCCCTCCGAATCTGGGCTTTCTGACGTTTAATGCACTGCGTGCTGCAAACGAGATAATCATACCTGTGGAAACAAGCACATTCTCCATAATGGGCGTATCCAAGTTGATGAGCATGGTAGAACTTATTAAACTAAAACTGCATCATTCACCGATGGTAAAGGGCCTGGTAACCATGTACGATCCTTTGGCAGACTTCTCACAGAAGATGCTAAACAAGATTAAGAATATCTTTAAGGATGATATCTTCAATACGGTTATAACATATGACACTGCCATAAAGGAAGCTCAAGAAAAATTCATGACCATATTTAAATTCGAGACGCAGTCCAACGGAGCGCGGGATTACATGAATCTTGCTGGTGAATTATTAAACCAGGAAAAAGAGAGACTGCCGGAATCGCTTTATAAGGAGCTTCAGAAATTACTCTATTCAAATGTTTATTCGAAAGAAAAGGCATTTAATTTCTATGCACCTGAGGCATCCGAGGTTCATGTAGTGGGCGACTTTAATCAGTGGAAAATAACCGACGACTCGCGCCTTGTCAAAAATGAAAAAGGCTTTTGGGAACAAAGACTATATCTTGTTCCGGGTCACTACAGGTATAAATTTATAGTCGACGGCCTATATTTTGAAGACCCTGAAAATCCCAAAAAAGAATCAAACCCATACGGAAATTCTGATTCCGTGTTTGATCTATAGGGAGGTAATCTATCAAACCCAGTATCCATGTTGCAGTTTCAGCGGCAGTAGGAATTTTGATTTATGCATACTTTAAATCTCTGACCTGCGGCCTTATTGCATTTGCAAGCGGCATCCTAGTAGATTTAGACCATGTATTGGATTTCACCGTACACTACGGACTGAAGAAGTATCGTTCTTTTTTTGTAAATATGAAATGGCTAAAGCTTCATAGGGTTTTCCTACTATTTCATTCCTACGAATTTTTGATAATATCGTGGTTTTTGGTAATTACAAATCCGTCTAATACATACATGATATCTTTTACACTCGGATTCACTCAGCACATGCTCTTGGACAGGCTTCACAATCCTATTAGTCAAAGAGGCTATTTTCTTATATATCGTATTATTCATAAGTTCAACGGAGAAAAAATATATAGCAGCTCTTATCTTGAAACAACGAGGAAAGCTAATGGCTAAATTTAAGCAGGATTTTACGAAGCAGGACCCATGGAGAATTTTCAGGATCATGAGCGAGTTCGTAGATGGATTCGAGTCGCTCTCTGACACTGAAAATGCCATATGCATATTTGGATCATCGTGTGCAAAGAGTAGTGATAAATTTTTTAAGCTCGCCGAAAAGACAGGTTTTAAGCTTGCTAAGGCAGGTTATTCAATTATGACAGGCGCCGGCAACGGCATAATGGAGGCTGCCAATAAGGGGTGCCTAAAGGCAAAGGGTGATTCCATTGGATTAAACATATTAATACCTGCTGAGCAGAAGCCAAACAAGTATATTACTAGACTTCTTGAATTCAGATATTTTTTCTGCAGAAAAGTTATGTTTGCAAAATACGGTAAGGCCTTTGTTGTGTTTCCTGGTGGTTACGGAACGATGGATGAATTCTTTGAAGCAATTGCGCTTGTCCAGACAGAGCGGATTGAACCATTCCCAATAGTTTTAGTCGGATCCTCCTATTGGCGCAATATGCTCTCGTGGCTCAAGGGCACCGTACTAAAATCTGGCTACCTTAAGAAGAAAGACCTGCTTATCTTTAAGCTGATTGACGAACCAAGCGAGATCGTAACCTACATCAATAAGTTTTACGAATAATATGTGGTTTGGCCTTTCACTCGCATGCGCCTTCCTGGCAGCAACTACCGCCACCCTTACCAAAACACTTCTAAAAGACAACGATGCCTTTATAATCGGGTGGTTAAGGCAGCTGCTGTGTCTGCCGATACTCGCTGCGATTTTCATAATAATTCCCAAGCCTAAGCTGGACATTACTTTTTGGAAGATTATCCTCATTCTACTGCCGATGGAATTGACGGCTTTCCTTCTCTATCTTAAGAGCATTAAGATATCGCCGTTATCGCTTACTTTTCCGTTTCTCGGGCTTACCCCAGTATTCTCTGTGATCTTTGCAGTGTATTGTGCTGACTGATTGAAACTTCAGAGGCATTTCTTTTGCTCCCTAAAATTATAATATCAACAATCTCCTCAGTATAATGCTTCATTTCTCAACACAGGCATGACGTTTACATATCGGTCCTTCCTCCAAGTGCGATTTGTCCCATCCAGTCCCATCCAGGTCTGACCAGATTAGACCAGACCAGACCAGATAAGGCCAGACCAAATTGGGTCAGACCAGACTGAATCAGATCAGACGGTATCAAACAGCCAATATCAGACCTGACAGGATCAGATCTGCCGGAACAGGCCAGACCAAA
>JABMRN010000016.1 GCA_013202515.1 Candidatus Omnitrophota bacterium
AAAGCAATTACAGCAATAACTTTTACCGGCATAGTTTTGCTAATAGCAGCAATCGCATTACCTTACTTTGCGCATCTCGACTGGTCGAGTCTGGGTGTGATTTCAGCGGTGGAGGTAGAGACAGCAAGCATGTTTGGTGGCGGTATATTTGGTGCGATTGTTGGGTTAGGCGCTCTATTGCGGGCGAATCATGCAGGGGCGGGGGAGGAGACGGAAAATGAGGATTCAAAACCTCCTCCTATACCGAAAGACGTTTCTCATGAACCAGCCCATCTTGCCATGAAAGACGACATGGCAACTCTGTTCAGATGGTTTTTAGAAAAAGGTATTATAGAAAGAATATTAATAGTAGGAGCAGGCCTAGCAGTTTTTTGCGTACTTTGTGGAATATTTGGCGAAATCCAGACAGTGTTGGCTATAGTAGCCGGAGTGATGGTTTGTGGTGTAGTTGACGTCGCCAGAGAAAAATATAATGAACATAAGTACGCGAAACGATTCGCGCGGGTTTTAGACACACCCGTTAAAGCATTCATTTTTGACATGGACGGGAACCTTACAGATAGCAGTAAAAAAATTCATCCCGATGGCATCAAGGTGATCTTAGAGGCGCGTGAGCTTGATAGGCCGGTCATCTTAGCAAGCGGACGAAAGTTTAAAAAAGAAAAAGATGACGGCGGCAGAGATCCTGACTTTGATTTTAAAAGAGAATTAGATGCGATAAGTAATTTTATTGATGCTAATAATGAATTATGTGCAAGAAAAAAGGAGATATTAAGCCGCATTTTTGTCCTTTCGGAAAATGGCCTCTGTATTTATGACGGTTCTGGAATTAGGAGAACAGATTATGAGGAACAGGTATTTGAGGATCTAATCACGATAGATATAGAAAGAGAAGAGAGGTTAAGAAAAGAATTCTCCGAATTAGATTTAAGAGAATTCGGGCTTAGTGAATCTGAAGCAGCTAAAATGAAAACCTGGAGAAAAGAGCGCTCATTTACCTTTATTATGGATGATATTAAATACTTAATACCGGGTCTCGCAGAAAAATTAAGAAAAAAATACAAAGAAGTTGACCCAGACATTAAAGTGCTTGAATTTGATACCGGCATAGATGTGTTATTTTATCCGGCAGGCAAAGGCATTTGTTTTGTATTTTTAGAAAAAATACTCGGAATAGAAGACGATGAAGAGAGGATTATAGTTAGTACAGATGACCAAGGACAGAAAGGCGGCAATGGTAATCCTACGCTTGCTGGAAGAAAGGGAGGGCTTTCTACTAATAAGTTCGATCCGGATGACAATCAAATGGTTGCGTTAAGTTTAATAAGCGGACAAGAACCCGGTCTTCCGACCCTTCTATGGGCTATGAGGCGATTGTTGGATAGGGTTCGTCAGAGGCATGAAACCCCCATAGCCGAATTGCAGCAACGTATCGGCAGCGCCGATAACGTGGAAGCGTTAACTGAAATTATTCAATCCGCATTTAGACACATTACTTCAGGAGATATTACCGTAGAAGCATATGCAGATGTCCTGCTAAAAATAGCAGAAAAATATTCGTACGCTACTTCTGCGATTGCTATAGGATTGCATTATTTATTAGATGTGTCTACTTGGGACGGTTCTAGGGCCGAGCCCGGGACTGGTTCAAACATAGAGCCAGAACCGCCCCCAATAACAGAAACTATTATTGAAGTATCAAAAAAAGCAACACTTAGTTTCAGGATGCATGCTTTGCCAGCTAAGTTATTTGCCGGTACTGATATTGGTTACAGTTTTATCGGTATATTGAATTCGATGCCGGATTATGTGCAAATCAGCTACCGCATTTTGAATCGTGCGGATAAAAGAGAAAAGGATTTTTCGATTCTTTCCATACTTGCAAATCTTCTTAATCTTGGGTATGGTACCGAAGTCGATATTATCGTTCGCAGTTCAGTGTGGGGTGAAGATGCGGTCGAATTAATTGCCGATCATCTGGCATATGCATTAGGAAGATACAAGGAAGATAGCGACGGAAATTCTATTCAGGAGATCCGCGAAGAGTTGATGAACGCCACGAAAAACCTTTATGGGGCGCTTCGGGCAATAGGAGTTGATCCTTATGATGCGTTTTTCGCCGGTACAGAAACACCGAAAAGGGGTGGTACCCAAAAAGGCCCCGACGGCTCACCCGCCAAGTGTCTCAAGACGATTTATACCAAGTTCAGGGATAACACGGCTATCCACGTTGAAGGTGACCTGAAACCCAAACGTTTCAAGGAAGACAAGAAAACGGTATACACTCTCAGTACGGTCCAAAAAGAGGTTGCTGTACTAAAAGCTATGGGTCTTCTGGAAGAAGGCACACAGCGCGGCAGGTGGCAGTTGATACCTGAACTAAGGAATTTGCCGCCTCCCGCACCCGGTAAATTTCACCCTGTCATCGAGAGAATTTGCGATATTGAAATAAACGGCCACCCGTTGTTACGTCATGCCAACCCGATAAACGAATACTCGCAGGAAGTGATTGATAAGATCAAACGCGAGATCGAGGAAATCATCTCCCCGGAAAGAGAAAAACAAATCAAAGGAACAAAAAGACGGTTATCAGAGATCGTAACCAAAGGGATAGATTACGACTGGGAAGATAACAAGGATGATTTGCCGGATCTTAAAGGAAGCATATTGGGGATAACCGATGTTTCAGGAAGAATCTATCTTAACACCTTTGGAAAATATATGTATTTCTGCTCAATTTTAGGTTTTCGTGATAAGGGATGGAAGGCAGTAATAACAGAGAGCAAGGTGCATAAAGGAGAATTTCAATTAAAAGTTGAGTTAAGAAAAGAAGGGGAGGAGACTATAAA
>JABMRN010000229.1 GCA_013202515.1 Candidatus Omnitrophota bacterium
CTTCTGTTCCAGCCCTGTCAGAGAAATATCTGTAGAAATCAGAAAGCGTAATCTTGTAATCAGTCCAGTTTATCTCAGCTAACGCCCTCACCGTGTGGTCAAAGTAGGAATGATTGTTGTAAGTACCAAAAATCCATGAGCCAAAGCTATAATCCGCACTGAAATGATTATCCCCCAAGGGAAGCTCAAAGCCTACCGAAGGATTAAGAAGGGTTAAAACATCGAAATTCTCGTCTTCGCTTTCTAAAAAAACGTTCGTATCAAATTGGAGTTCTGTTTTAAAAGCGGCGTGAACAATGAGTGGATCGTATTTAAATCCTGTTCTGTCCGGAAGGTCTTTATTTTCGAGTTCGGCTATAGACGCACCACAAAAAGAAAATGATAAAACTGATATGGCTAAAGCCAGCCTAAAAAGGCGTTTTGTTTTTTTATTCATAATAAAAAATTATGGGATATCCCTAGCTTGCAGTATCTTCAGGTATTGGTCCCGGCCCACCGCCTCCGGCAAGAGGATCTCCGATATCGCCTCCCTCTGTACCTTCATAGGCTTCTGCAACTGCGTCAATAAATGCGGGATTATTGAGCGTGTCACTAGCAAACGTAAGCGACACGGTTGAATTGGCATCTACATTCTCCATAAAAGTACGAATGACTAGATAATCTATCTTTTGATTCGATGTTAAGTTATCCGTCCCGCCCACAAGCGCATATGCTACATCAGCCAATGTTCCCGCAGTCATGGTTCCTGATGCAGGCAGATCAACTAAAAACCCTATTCCCCTGCTCGCCAGGATATTCGCCACAACCTCGTAGTATTCCTGGTCAGATAAAGCCTCTGTTCCGGCCGGCAGTTCAATATTAAGAACGTTTACCAACAGTTCAGCGAACTCAACATTCGTTATAGCATTGGGCTCTGCTGTTACCGGGTAAACTAACGCCAACGCCACTAGCATTATGCTTATTATGGAGCTACTTAATAATTTGCTCATATATCACCTCTAAATTTAGTAAAATCCTGCCAAGCTTATCGTAATATGCTACTACTTTTCCGTCGTAAAGTCAACTATAATTTTACTAGCTTTTTGATTTCCTAACAGAAGTAGCCAGGCCGCCTTAAAATTCATCATCCAGGTGTATATCGACGTATTGCGAGAGGATTTCCCGTATTTTTTCACTGGGCCGCACCGCAAAATAGTGATCGACTACCGCATGGCCCATCTCATGGGCTACTACCGAATCCGAGATATCCTCTTCATTAAGGTATATCGTATTGAACCTGTAGATGTAAAAGGATTTTAAGCTCTTCTTTTCCCGGAATATCCTGTAATACTCTTTATCCAGCTCTTTTCTGTTTTTAAAAATACGTATTTTTGCATTAACGTCCTTCGGGTACATCTGGAGGATTTCTCTTACCCGCCCGTAAAGGGCATCCATCCTATAAGCCACCCTCTTCTGTAGCGAAAAAAGAGGATCGGGATCCGATTCCGTAAAGAATCTTCTTATTTCCAGTCTTTTTTCTATTCTTTTAAGGCCGGCATCGGGTCTGTAGTAGATAATAAAGTAATCGCTGTGAATGTTTTCCCACTTATTATCTGACGGCAGACTAAGATCTTCTTCTGTAAAAGAGAATCTGGAAGAGAAGATGTTTATCGCTAATAGTGCGAGTAGGCTAACCTTTAGTAAATTTTTCATATATAAAAAGTCTTAGGTCTTAAATTTATCTAAAATTTCTTTTATCCTGGCAATTTTTTCTTTTAGGGCCTCTTCCTTTACAAGAGATTCAAGTGCCCGTACATCCCGCTTTATTTCATCAATGTCGGTCCTTAGGGAGGAAGTCATGTAATTAAGGCTTTCGGCAAGCGTCTTTATCTCATCGCCTTCGCGCAGATTAAAGCGAGTGTTAAGGTTTCCTGCGGCTACTTCTTCCACGTCTTTTTCAATCCGGTAAAGGGGACCCGCTATCTTGTGCGAGGTAAACAAAGTAACCGCGATCGCGGATAAACCTATTAATACAATTACTACCGCACTGCTTAAAAGAACGGCTGGTAATATAAAGTCTGCTGTGCTTTTAACAGTTAGACGGCAATTCTCAAATGTCGTCGTAAGGGCGGCCTTCGACATTATGTAAATAATTGCCCCTGATATCATTGATCCCAGTATAACTAAGAGGCAGAACTTAACGATAAACGCCCCTTGAAACCTCTTCTTTATGAAATAATTCTTTCTTCTATTTTTGTTTTTTTCTTCCATTTTTACCCTCTCAGTCTATATCTATCTCTTCAAACACCTTTTCGTTTACTTTAACTTGAGCCTGTTTTCTGAGTTGGTCCATCCACACCTTTAACGCCAACTCGTTCTTTCTGCGCATGATGTTGTTTCTGACTAAAAACGCCATCTTATCAAGGGATTCTACGTCTGCGCTTCTCTCATCCAAAACTCTTATGACAAGCCATTCGTCACCCAGCTTTATGGGCGTAGTAGACTCTCCTGACTTAAGGGCAAACATGGCCTGCTCTATGTATAAAGGCATCTCTCCGCTTGACCACCATCTTGGGGCCTCAATCGTAACTATGTTTTCCTTTAATTCTTCTTTAACGGTGTTGATGTCTTCTGTTGTAACGGACAATTGTAAAGCGGCTTTTCTTTCCTTTAAAATTATCATCTCCGCTAATACTTTTCGGCTTAAGCGATCGTAATCGCCTCTGACTTCATCGCTAGATATTTCAATTCTTTCGGATAACTCTTTTTGCTTTCTTATTACTAGGAGTTTTAAAAGTGCCTGCTCCCAGTACCTTTCTATCTCTTTCATGAATTCTTTGTCTTTGTCAAAATGTTCTTTTTGTGCTTCCTGAAGAAGAACTTTCTTTATTATGATATCTTCTAGAATTAGTCTTTTTGTTTTAACAGGATCGCGCGCTATGGCCCTTGTTGACATTGTACGGCGTGCCTCATCCTTGAAATCATCGACGGTAAGTTCATAGTCGTTGATTTTAGCAAGCACGCGCTTATCTTTTGGCTCTTCTACCTTCTTCGCGCATCCTGCGCTAAGCATCATAAAGGCAAAAAGAGATAAAATTACTATACAAACATTACGCATATATATTCCTCCAATTTTCTAATAGGCTCCTATCCCAAATAATACCACGGGAATCGTTTTTATCAAAATCTTAAAATCAAGCCATAAAGACCAGTTGTCAAGGTACTCTAGATCTAGCTTCATCCACTCGTTAAAATCTATTTTATTCCTTCCGCTTATCTGCCAAAGGCATGTTAGTCCCGGCCGCATAGAGAGCCTTCTCCTCTGCCAGGTTTTATAAAGGGCTACCTCTTTTGGAAGAGGCGGCCTTGGTCCAACAAGGCCCATGTGTCCCAATAGGACGTTAAAAAGCTGGGGCATTTCATCAATGCTGAATTTTCTTAAGAACCTTCCAAGGGGTGTAATGCGAGGATCATTTTTTATTTTAAAAATCGGGCCCCCCATTTCGTTCAGGCTTTCTATTTCAGATAACTTCTTATGCGCCCCTTTATACATGGTGCGGAATTTATATAGTACGAATTTCCTTCCGTTTAATCCAACCCTTTTCTGGATAAAAAATGCCGGGCCCTTGGATGTTAGCCTTATAAGAATCATCACCGTAAGAAGAATAGGTCCTAATATAACAATACCCGCCCCTGAAACCACTATATCTATCGCCCTTTTAATGAAAAGCTGCCATTCTCTGGCAAACGTGGTTTCAAAAGTAAGTAGCGGAATACCATCAATCTCGGTAAGGTGTGATTTTGCTATTTTTAGCTCAAATAGATCTATTGCAAGCGTTGCCTTTACGCCTTCTGTTTCGCAGGCGTAAACCGCCTCTTCTATGTGATTTAATCGTGCTCTAGGCACAACAAAAACAACCTCATCAACCGCACGTCTGTGAAGTATCTGAGAAATATCATCGATATTGCCAAGAAGTTCATTATCCTCGATTTCTTTTATATCCCGGCCGGGTTCGTCGTTAACTACACCTAGTATTTTAAGACCCCACTCTGGATGGCTTTTTATTTTATCTATAAATTGGCTTGCGCGCCTTCCCGTGCCAACTACAAGGAGTCTTCTAAAATTATGTCCTCTTTTACGTGCTGCATGAATTAAGGAAAAAATAGTTATTTTCTCTATGAGGATTGTTGAAGCACTCACTACGATAAATATCCCGAAAAATACCCTGCTTACAAAATGCAGTTTAAATAAGAACACGATGGTACCGAAGGCAAGCGTGGTAAGAAATGTTGATTTTATAATTATCCAGACAATTTCAAGGAGTGTTTTAGTGCGCATGGAACGGTACATGCCGTTCCAGTAAAGCATGGCGCACCAGAGCATAACTGCTATAACAAGAACTACCAGATAATCGTTTATCGATGCGGCTCCTGGTGTAACAACCTTGGCAGAAGGAATAAGATCCAGCTTATAAAATGCGTGGAAGTATTTTCTTATGATGTATGCGAGGACAAAGGTAATAGAGACTATAAATCCGTCGAATAATACCATTGCCCTTCTTACAACCGCTTCCTTTTCCCTTAACATTCTTTAGCCCCCATCACAATGCCTGCATATATACACACGAGTATCATGTTCGCAGGAATGTGAAAATTAAAATCTATAAAGCCGTGAAGCGATAGGCTGAGTATTCCTATCGCACAGCCTAGCTTGAGTTCATCTATTCTTCCTTCTTTTTTGTAGTATCCGAGCCCTGTTCCGATTACTCGTAAGAGAATCAGTATCATTAAAGGAAGCGCCAGAAAGCCCATTTCAGCGGGCATGTGCAGATAGTCATTATGCGCAAAACGTGCCCGCACGTTAAGTCCCTCCGGGCGATAACCGGGCAAGGCCCACACAAAGGTACCAATGCCTGTTCCAATGAGGGGATTGTGCAATATTAGATTTGTTGTTCCGTCCCATATTTTAAGACGCATAAAAAG
>JABMRN010000230.1 GCA_013202515.1 Candidatus Omnitrophota bacterium
GGATCAGGCATTCTGCACCAGATCCACAAGCTGCCTCCAACGCAGAAACAGCGTACTTCGGATTCTGCTTGTAGCCGTCAAAAAAGTGTTCGGCATCAAACAAAACAGACTTGCCTTTTGATTTAAGGTATTTTACGGAATCCTCGATCATTCTGAGATTTTCCTCAGGCGTTGTCTTAAGGACATCCCTTACATGGAGATCCCAGCACTTGCCAAAAAGGGTTATAACCTCTGTATCAGAATCAAGGAGGCCTTTCATCACCCTATCCTTCGAAACTGTCGTATTCGGGTAGCGCGTAGAGCCAAAGGCAACAATTTTTGAATTCCTTAGCTTCAATTTTGATAATTTCTTAAAGAACGTGATATCCTTTGGGTTAGCACCTGGCCATCCACCCTCAATATAGTGAATACCTACCTCATCGAGCTTTTCCGCAATGCGTACCTTATCAGTTACCGAAAAGGAGATGCCTTCAGCCTGTGCCCCATCTCTTAATGTTGTGTCATAAAGTTCTACTTTCTGCATATTAATGGCCTTTCTTAAGCTTCCCTAGTTTAAAGGCCTTGTGAATTGCTTTCACGGCCTTCTCTCCGCTTGACTTGTCAACAACGCAGGATATCTTTATTTCACTAGTTGAAATCATCTCTATGTTTATCCCGGCTTCTGCTAAGGTCTTAAACATTTTTCCGGCTACGCCAGAATGGCTACGCATACCAATACCCACAACAGAAACCTTGGCTATGTCGTCATCATATGTCGTGCCTCCTGCTTCTATTTCTTTACATAGTTTTTTGGCAACCTTAAGCGTCTTCTGTAAATCGCTTTTCATCACCGTAAAAGATACATCGGTAGCATTTGCACCGGTTCTGGATATATTCTGGATTATCATATCGACATTGATATCTGCATCGGCAAGTGTCTCAAATATCCTTGCAGCATATCCCGGTTTATCAGGGACATCGCATACGGTAATTTTTGCTTCGTTCTTATTAATTGTAACTCCACTTACGAGCACATCCTCCATAGCCCTCACCTCCTTGGTAACTATTGTTCCCTGTTTGTTTGAAAAACTGCTTCTTACATGAATAGGTACATGAAACTTACTTGCAAGCTCAATGCTTCTGGCCTGCATTACCTGTGCCCCCAAAGAGGCCATCTCAAGCATTTCCTCGTAGCATATTTTATCTATCTTTTTTGCGTCACTTACAATTCTAGGATCAGCAGTATAAATGCCATCCACATCGGTATAGATTTCACAGACGCTTGATTTTAACACCTTGGCTAAAGCAACGGCAGTCGTATCCGATCCTCCGCGACCTAAGGTTGTGATATCTTGCTCCGGATTAATCCCCTGAAATCCTGCAACAATCACGACCTTTCCTTTATTTAGTTCTTCCTTGATGCGCTTCGCGTCTATGTTAATAATTCTCGCCTTCGTGTGCGAACGGTCTGTCATAATGCCTACCTGGGCGCCAGTAAAAGAAATGGATTCTTTTCCTAATGCATTTATGGCCATGGCAAGAAGAGCAGAAGATACCTGTTCACCCGTTGACATTAGCATGTCCAGCTCTCTCTCTGGAGGCTCCTTCGCAATTTTATAGGCCATATCCAAAAGCTCATCCGTGGTATCACCAAGAGCGCTTACTACCACGACAACATTATATCCCTTGTTTTTGTAGGCGACTACCCGCTGGGCAGCATCCTGTATCCTAAGTATGTTTGCAACGCTTGATCCGCCATATTTCTGAACAATTATTTTATCCATATTCATTCCTTTTTTCTTATTTAAGCTATCCTTCTTCTAAATACTTTTCCGGTTTCTTTAACGGCTTCCGCAAAGATGAAAATTGCAAGACCCAAAAGAACCGCCGAAACCAAAAGGAGGGCAGATTCCCTCTTTGCAAAATATTCCACTATCTTAATAACCAAAGCACCCATCGTAGTCACAAGCATAAATATAGTAGGTACAAGTGTATATAAAACCTTTTTCCTTCTTGATAAGAGCCAGCTCGTAACAACAATTAATGTAAGTGCCGCAATTAATTGATTCGCCGAACCGAATAGGGGCCATATCTGTGTCCATTTACCGCTCAAAGCTAACCAACCGCTCAAGATCACAACGATAAAGGTCGCAAGGAACCTATTGCTTATTCCGAACAATTCCTGTGTAATATATCTTCCTATTCTTGCAGCACTGTCTAAAGTCGTTAATATAAAGGCATTTAATATAGTAATTGCAAAAAGATATCCATAGCCACCCATAATCTTTTTTGTAACTTCTCCATACGCGATACCGAAAGCGTTTATGGGGCCTGCCCCGCCTGCTACGGCCTTTTGAATTTCACCCTGATCCTTAAAAACAACTATCAAGACGAACACAGTCATTGCTGCCAAGAGGCCCTCTGCTATCATTCCGCCGTACCCAATGTGCCTAGCATGTCGTTCGCTTGCAATCTGCTTCGAGGTTGTTCCACTGGCAATGATAGAATGAAAACCACTGATTGCCCCGCAGGCGACAGTCACGAAAAGAAGCGGCCAAAGAGGCATTGTACCCGGAACTGCGTCGGGGCTAACAAACGCCGGTAATTTTATACCGTGACCGAACAAAACAAGTCCAGCAAAACCTATTAATAAACCAAGTAACAACGGAAACGATGATAGGTAATCCCGTGGTTGAAGTAATATTTGAACAGGGGTAACGCTTGCAACGAAACTGTAAACGAGAAGTATTATCCCCCATATCATTACGGGGTTTCCGCCTAAATTTATCGGAAAATGCCTTCCTAAAATCATCAAAAGAGCAAGTGTTCCCAGCCCAAAAAAAGTTACTAACGGCTGATTCAGCTTCAAGTTGTATAGCAAGAAACCTACTATGATTGCAAGAGGGATCAAGCCAAGTGAAGGCAAAACTATTTCCGGCTTTACAACAAGTGTCTTTGCAGAAAGAGTAACAAAAACTGCAATTATCAAAATTAGTGTAAGCCATACGAATATCAAAAAGACTGTCTTGGCCCGTTTTGAAATACACTTTTTTGTAACCTCCGCGATGCTCGAACCCTCATGTTTTACCGAAATTAACAAAGAACAAAAATCATGAACGCCACCCATCAGAACCGACCCGATAACTATCCAGAGTATTGTCGGGGCCCATCCCCATATCGAAACCGCAAGTACAGGTCCTATAATCGGGGCTGCACCTGCAATGGAGGCGAAATGATGGCCGAAAAGCATTGTCCAGTGCTTTGCTGGAACATAATCGACACCATCATATTTTGTATGTGCCGGGGTCTGCCTGTCTGGTTCGACTCCAAACTGGCGTTCAACGACCCTTGAATAAAACCTATAGCCAAGAAAAAAAAGAACAAGCGTAATGCCAATCAACAAAAGAAGGTTCATTTTTTATTAACCAGAAGCCCCATTAACTCTGACCCCTTTTTGAGTATAAGGCTGCTGGCACGCGCTGCCTTTTCTGTAAATACATGGGTCTCATCCGGAGCAACTCCTTCTCCGCATATAGCAAAGGGAACCGGCTCATCAGTGTGAGACCTTACGCTTATAGGCGTAGCATGGTCTGGCAAAACCATCATCCTGAAATCATGACGATTTTTTAAATAGTTATAAATTGTGCCTACGACAAGTCTGTCGAAATTTTCAATAGCCTTAATTTTTTCCATCACATCACCATTGTGCCCAGCTTCATCTGGAGCTTCTACATGAACAAATACAAAATCATTTTTCTCTAGGGCCTTTAAAGCGTACTCGGCCTTGCCTTTATAATTAGTATCATAGTAACCCGTGGCACCCGGAACCTTTACCGGCTCGAGTCCTAGAAGAACACCCATGCCATTTACAAGGTCAACAGCAGAAATCACTGATCCCTCCAAGCCGAACACTTCCTTAAAGCTTGGCATAGACGGCCTTACGCCCTGACCCCAAAGCCATATCATGTTCGCTGGGTTTTCGCCAAGGTCTATACGGACTTTGTTTACATCAGCACTCAAAAGAAGCGTCCTAGACCTATTCATGAGATCTATCAAAAGTTCGGAGCCTTTTCCCTTAGGTAAATTTTTCGAAATACGCTTTCCCATAATATCATGAGGTGCCATGCACTTTATCTTATTAAAAGCTTGAGCCTCTTCCTTTGAAGAGCATTTAAGTATCATAAGGTTTCGGTAGCTCACGCCGGCATAAAAACGAATTGAAGGTTTGCCTGCCTTTTTATTAAAGAGATCGATAAGTATAGAGCTTTCTTTCGTAGAAATGTGGCCGGCACTATAATCCACCATCTCATCATCGCCTACAGTTACTGTATTGCACCTAAATGCAACCTCATCATCTCCTAGCTCTATGCCCATATTCGCAGCCTCAAGAGGTCCGCGTCCAGTGTAGTAAATATTTGGGTCATATCCGATGATGGAAAGATTTGCCACATCGCTTGCCGGAATCATACCTGTCGGTATAGTTTTCACTAATCCTATCCTACCCTTTGAAACAACTTGATCCATGTACTGGGTATTGGCTGCCTCAAGCACGGTTTTTCCATTAAGCTCCTCAATCGGCCTGTCTGCCATCCCGTCCCCTACTAATAAAATGTATTTCATATCCCTCCGCACCTATTATGTTAATTTATGAATTTCTTTTAGAACCGCTTCTAGTTTTGCCGGAATTACTGCAGGATGCTTAACAGAACTTATGGCTCTGTCTGGATCCTTCAGTCCGTGTCCAGTCAAAATACAAACGATCTTTATGTTTTTTGACTTTTCAAAATAATTTTCTTTTGCCTTCTTTAAAACCCCTGCTACGCTTGCCGCAGAGGCAGGCTCTACGAATACCCCTTCTTTTGACGCCAGCAGTTTATAAGCATCCAGGATCTCTTCATCTGTAACTGCCTCTATCGCTCCTCCGGATTCATCCCTTGCCTCTTCAGCCCTTTTCCAGCTGGCTGGATTTCCGATTTTTATCGCGGTAGCTATTGTTTGGGGATCTTTTATAATTTTGCCTTCAACAATAGGTGCTGCACCGCTTGCCTGAAATCCTATCATCTTGGGTAATTTAGAACTTTTTCCGTCTTTCTTATACTCTTTGTAACCCATCCAGTAAGCAGTAATGTTACCTGCATTGCCTACCGGTATAGAATGGTAATCAGGTGCATCTCCCAGAACATCACAGATTTCAAAAGCACCAGTCTTCTGGCCCTCTATCCTATATGGGTTGATGGAATTAACCAATACCATGGGTTCTTTCTCTATAATCTTTTTAACCAGGCTAAGCGCCTCATCAAAATTGCCTTTAACGGCTATTACCTGAGCACCATGAATAAGTGCCTGCGCCAGTTTTCCCAACGCTATGGACCCTTCCGGAATAAGAACTACGCATTTTATTCCCGCCCTTACTGCGTAGGCAGCAGCTGAAGCTGAGGTGTTTCCGGTTGAAGCGCATATGACTGCTTTTGCACCCTCTTCAACGGCTTTCGAAACAGCCAGCGTCATGCCCCGGTCCTTAAATGAAGCGGTTGGATTTAACCCCTCATATTTAAGATAAAGCTCGACATTCTTTCCAATGATATTACTTAAATACACCGACTTTATAAGGGGAGTGCTGCCCTCGTTCAATGTTATTATTGGGGTTTTTCCGCTTACCGGCAGATATTTTTTATATCGCTCTATAACACCCATGGCGTTCTTTACCTTTCCATTCTTATTCTCACGCTTTTCTTCTTTATGTAACTGAGTTTATCTATGGCTTTAAGCGCTCTCATCATGGAAGATTCCTTTGCGTCATGTGTAAACATCGCAATAGGAACAACTTGATCTTTCTTTCTTTCTTTCTGGGAAACATTTGCAATGCTGATACCGTTTTTTGCCAGAATTGTTGAGACACCAGCAAGCACTCCGGGCCTATCAATTGCGGATATTCTGATATAATACCGAGACATTAAATCCCCAATCTGACTTATTTTGTTAAGTTCTTCTTTTTTAACCCACAGGTTATCGCTCGCACACGCACTCTCAACCCCTAAGGAATTTACCTTTCTTGCTATGTCAAC
Source organism: Candidatus Omnitrophota bacterium (assembly GCA_013202515.1). Taxonomy (GTDB): domain Bacteria; phylum Omnitrophota; class Gorgyraeia; order JABMRN01; family JABMRN01; genus JABMRN01. The sequence continues at coordinate 6,045 of JABMRN010000230.1, forward strand.
TATATCGCTTAGTACCGAACTAGCCGCGGGCATCCTTCCTGCACCTTTGCCGTATAACATTGACTCACCAATCATATCTCCTTTCACAAAAACCGCATTATCCTCATACTTCACATTTGATAGAAGGTGTTTTAAGGGAATAAGTGTAGGGTGAACTCTGAGCTGAAGCGAGTTACCGTGCTTTTTTGCTATTGCTAAAAGTTTGACATCATGGCCCCAAGCCCTCGCATACACTATGTCCTGTGCCTCTACTTGTTTTATGCCTTCAACATAAATATCTTTCAGCTTGATAATACCGCCAAAACAAAGGGTTGCCAAAATCGCAAGCTTGTGAGATGAGTCAATGCCTTCTAAATCAACAGTAGGATCTGACTCGGCTATACCCCTCTTTTTAGCTTCAGATAAGGCTTTTTTCAAAGAATAATCATCTTCCGCCATCTTACTCAACACAAAATTAGAGGTTCCGTTAACTATGCCGTATAACGCTGATATTTTATTGGCGGCAAAACTCTGTTTCAGTGTCTTTATGATTGGGATTGCTCCGCATACACTCGCCTCAAAACCAACACAACGCCCTTCCTTTAATGCCTTGGTAAATATTTCATTTCCGCACTCAGCTAAGAGCGCCTTGTTAGCAGTTACAACATGTTTTCCGTTTGCTATGGCTTTTAAAATTATTTCACGGGCCGGATGAACGCCGCCTATCAACTCAACAACTATGTCGATTTCATCGTTATCCAGGACCTCATTTACACTTTTAGCTTTCTTGGATTTTAATAGCTTGAGAGATTTTACTTTTGTCGCGTCTTTATCGAAAACCTTAAGCAGATTAAGCGAAAAACCGGTCTTGGCCTCAATCATCTTTCTTTTTTCAATAAGGGCTTGTACAGCCCCACCACCGACAGTGCCTAGCCCTACTATGCCAATGTTAATATTTTTCATACTTATCTCCATAACTTATGAGCTTCCTACTAACTCTTTGAAGAGGAAGACCAAAGTTGTTGGTCGGGGCGCGCGGATTCGAACCGCGGACCTCTTGCACCCCAAGCAAGCGCGCTAATCCAAGCTGCGCTACGCCCCGATAGAAATCTATTCACTTTTTGGTGCACGAGTCATTAAATCGCGCACGGCTTTTTTAGGATCCTTGTTTTCATAAAGAACCCTGTAAATCTCCTCTGTTATCGGCATTTCTACTTTATTTCTTTTTGCAAGATGATAGGCGGATTTGGTGGTTGTGTAGCCTTCAACAACCATCTTTGTCCCTTCTAGTGCATCTTTCAAGCTCTTGCCTTCTCCTATCTCTTCTCCAAAACGTCTATTTCTAGAATGAAAGCTCATGCATGTCGTTGCAAGATCTCCAATTCCGCTTAATCCGGTGAAAGATTCTTTCCTTGCACCCATCTTAGTGCCTAACCTTATAATTTCAGCAAGCCCTCTTGTCATTATTGTGGCCTTGGTATTTACGCCAAAACCCATACCATCAGATATACCTGCAGCAATTGCAATAACATTTTTCAGTGCACCTCCAAGTTCCACACCGATTATATCATCCGATGTGTAAACCCTGAA
>JABMRN010000002.1 GCA_013202515.1 Candidatus Omnitrophota bacterium
ATTATATGTTCATTAATGTTAGAGAGCGCCGGAGAGAGATTGGCACCCTATTAGCAATAGGCGCAACACCAAAAATAATTCTTAAGGTTTTTCTTCAAAAAGCAATACTGCTTGGTTTGATAGGCGGCTTTACCGGATATATTTTTGGTGTATTTCTGGCCATTTGCTTAGGTCCCAAAATAGTGAAAGTGCCGGTCAGCCCAACTTTAGGGTGGTGTCTCTGGGCAGTGGTAATTGCTGTTATCTTCAGCGTTGTCTCCAGTGTCATTCCAGCTAAAAGAGCTGCTAATCTTGATGCAGCAGAAATTTTGCAAGAAGAATAGGAGGTGATTTTGATTTGAGAAAGAGATAGAAAAGTATGTAGGTAAAGAAGAAGGTGGTTGTTGCAGTTAGAAGTAATTTTTGAAAGGAGACAGGTATGCGTAACTTAAAAATGTGGGCAGTGGTAATGAGTATTTTAATATTTTTTACTGGGACGAGTTTTGCCGAGATGTGTAACATGAAGGGAAGTGAAAGTGAGATTACACAGCAAGAATGCGTTATAAAATCTTTTGGGAATAAGATGGTCTGTCCTGTGATGGCGACATTATTTAAGGCAGACAAGGATACAAAATTTTATGAGCATGACGGCAAGACTTATTATTTCTGTTGCCCGGAATGTATAGAAAAATTTAAAGCTAATCCCAAGAAATATATTGAGGAGAAGGAAAAGGCTAAGCCCCATTCCGGCCATCACTAAAATGTAACAAAAAAAAGAAAGGCTGTGAAAAAAGGATCTGGAGATATGTCTCCTGTGAAAAATAAAATGATTGCAGGGGCTAAAGGAACAAATCCGACTCTTGGATTTAGATTGCTAGGTAAGGTGCGATCGACAGATAAAATAACAATGATTATACAAGACAATGCAGAGACTTTCGCGACATGGTTACATAATAATAGAAAGGAATTTAAAGACAAGAGAGTAGAAGTTACAATAAGAATTATTGGGTAAGAACACCTAATTGAAGGACAAGAATTAGAGGCTCGATTTGGGTCCAGATATTTGGAATACAAGCGCAGAGTACCATTTCTGGTGCCGCGCCTGTGGAAAAAGAACTGAATGAAAGTTTTTATTTTATTCCTTATATACCCATCTGTGGTAGGGTATAATATAAAAAGGTAGTTTGTTAGAGTGTAATTTTAGAATATAATAAAAATAGGATCTATAATGAAACTGAAGACAATGTATAATGAAAATATGGGTGCATTGAAAAGGATAAACGGGCAGATAAATGGCGTTCAAAAAATGATAGACGATGGCCGATATTGTATTGATGTAATAGATCAAATTAAAGCCGCAATTCATGCATTATACCGTGTTAGCGAAAGAATAATGACAAAACATCTTGAGCATTGCGTCACAGATGCATTTAAGGGTAAATCTGAAAGCAAAAAAATAGACGAAGTGATAGGCGTTTTTAAAAAATTGAATAAATTACCTTAAAAAAGGGGGCAGTATTTATGGGGATAAAAAAAATTTTTAAAGTTGGAATAGTAACAATTGTACTGGTTTTATTTGTAGATATTGCCTTTGCCGAAATAAAAGCTAACGCGCGAAAAAAACAGCTCAAGAAAATAGAGAAAAATATAAACAAAGAAATAGATCTTCCTGATATACCCGCGATAGATGATTATGTTCGTGTTGGGCTTTTGCGCAGCCCGGCGTTAAAAGCATCTTTTTATAAATGGAAGGCAAGTTTCAATAAAATCACACAAGCATTTTCATTGCCGGATCCGATGTTTACTTTCACAGAATATATAGATAAAGTTGAAACAAGGGTAGGGCCGCAGGAGCGGGCATATTCAATAATGCAGAAGATCCCTCTTCCTGATAAGTTGTGGATAAAGAAAGATAAGGCGTTTAAGGCGTCAGAGCAGGCATATTATATGTTTGAGAAAAAGCGTTTAGATTTAATATTCAATATACATGATGCATATTATGAATATGCGTATTTATCCAAAGCCATAGCTTTAACAGAAGAAAATATGAAACTTTTGCAGAATTTTGAAAGTGTTGCACAGGCCAAATATGCTACAGGTACTGCAAAAAATCAGGATTTGCTTAAGGTACAGGTTGAGTTAGGGAAATTAGAGAATGAATTGTTGAGTCTCAGGGATTTGCGCAAACCTTTAGTTTCGCGGCTGAATGCATTGTTAAATTTTCCTGAAAACAAAGAGCTTCCATGGCCAAACGAATCATTAGATATAATAAGTGTTAAAGAAGAGTATAATGTCCCGATGGATGATCTGGCAAATAGTATAAAAAATAATAATCCTGAGCTTTTGTCGCTATCTGAAAACATAAAGAAACATGAAAAAGAGGTGCAGCTCTCTTATAGAGATTATTTTCCCGACCTTTCGATCGGAGTAAAAACTATTGATACAAATGATGCCTTAAATCCAAATATGCTGGACAGCGGCAAAGATCCTCTTATGATTATGTTTTCAGTTAATGTACCTATCTGGTTCTGGAGGATTGATGCAAAAGTAAATGAAGCAAAAGCCTCTTTAGCAACAGCTAAAAATATGCAGGTTGCTAAAGAGCAGGAGTTGCTGTCAAGATTATCACTTATCCATTACAAATTCCGGGATGCCCTCAGGCAGTCCGGTCTTTATAAACAGGCATTAATCCCGAAGGCTGTTCAAACATTAAACGCAACGCGTTCCGGATACCAGGCCGGCCATGTAGATTTTTTATCATTAATAGATGCCCAGCGGGTGCTTTTAAACTTTGAGTTAGCTTATTATAGGCATACAGCAAATGTATATCAACGTTATGCCGAGGTAAAAAATCTTTTAGGTGAAATAGAGAAGGGGCCCTTTGCAGTAAAGGAGGACTTATAAAATGGCTATAGATGTTAAAACAAAAATCAGGGAGAAATTAATACCCGGTGTAAAGAAAAACTGGAGATGGATTTTATTAGGGCTGTTTATCGGTATAGTTATAGCAAATATTTTTTCTCACAGTTCGCATAAAGGGGCCGGTTCTCATACAGGGCATCAGGCTGGAATTGCATCAGAAGAAAGGAGGATAAAATATTGGACGTGCTCTATGCACCCTCAAATCAAGCTGCCGAAAAAAGGGAAATGCCCTATATGTGCTATGGACCTAATTCCTGTTTACGAGAGCGGCGATAGTGGCGGAGGTGACAGTACGGTATCTTTAAAATTAAACAAGGTCGGGCATAAATTAGCTGAGATTGAAACTACAGAAGCTGTTTATAGTGAGGTTTCTAATGAAGTACGCCTTATAGGTAAGGTTGATTATGATGAGACAAAGCTTGCGTATATCAGCGCCTGGGTTCCGGGAAGAATTGACAGGCTCTTTGTCGATTTTACAGGAACAAAAGTGAGAAAGGGAGACCATTTAATCAAGCTATATAGTCCGGAATTGATTGCAACGCAAGAAGAGTATCTGCAGGCTATTAAAAATATAGAAGAGACAAAGGAAAGCCAATTAAGTGTAATTCGTGATACAGCGAGAGTCACGTTGGAGAGTACAAAAGAGAAATTGAGGTTATACGGTATTGATGAAGAACAGATAAAGCAGATAGTGAAACGCGGCAAAGTAGATGAACATATGATAGTCCGCTCACCTGTAAAAGGCACTGTCATTCATAAAAATGGATTTGAAGGAATGTATGTTAAAACAGGTGAGAAAATTTATACAATAGCAGATTTAAAAAGGGTCTGGGTATATTTAGATGCTTATGAAAGTGATATTCAATGGCTGCATTACGGTCAGGATGTAAAAATCGAGGCGGAAAGTTTCCCAGGCGAGGTATTCCATGGGAAGATTGCTTTTATAGATCCTTATGTTGATGGAAAGACAAGGACAATTAAATTGCGTGTCAATGTGGAAAATGAAAATGAAAAATTAAAACCCGGGATGTTTGTAAGATCCTCTATTGAGTCTATGTTAGGTGAGGGTGGTAAGATCTATCAAAAAGAGTTAGCAGGA
>JABMRN010000231.1 GCA_013202515.1 Candidatus Omnitrophota bacterium
GGCTTGATCTTTTTAGAAATAGGAGAGAATGATGTCTAAATTTACATTATCGGTTTTGGTAGAGAATAAGTTTGGTGTGTTGGCCAGGATTGCGGGCCTTTTTAGCGCACGTGGTTTTAACATTGATTCTCTTGCGGTAAGCTCAACACAGGATCCTTCTATATCCTGCATGACAATAGTTGTTGATGCAGATAAAAAGACGCTTGAGCAGATTAAAAAACAGCTTAACAAACTCATCGACATCATAAAGGTTATTGATTTAACGGATAAGAGATACGTTGAAAAAGAACTCGTTCTCATAAACGTTAACTTAGAGTCCAAGACAAAAGAGAAAATCATCCAGGCCGTTGACAGTGTTGGAGCTGAAATACTTGATGTTGGAAACGAAACCGTCACCATTTCAGAGACAGGCGATACAAACAAAATAAACGCGCTTATAGAGCTATTGAGGCCGTTTGGAATTAAGGAAGTAGTAAGGACAGGTAAAATTGTTATTCAAACCGAAGGAGAAAAAGAGGGAGGAAGGTAATGGCAAGGATTTACTACGACAAGGATGCGGATTTAAAATTACTAAAAAACAAAATAATCGCAATTATAGGCTACGGCATACAGGGCCGCGGCCAGGCACTCAACCTAAGGGATTCGGGGCTTAATGTTATTGTTGCCGAACTTAAGGGCACAGAGAACTATAAAAATGCAAAGGCTGATAAATTCGATCCTGTTGATGCTAAAGATGCCGCAAAAGAGGCAGATATCATACAGATTCTTACGCAGGACCACGTACAAGCTAAGGTTTATAAAGCCGCAATAGAGCCAAACCTTACAAGCGGCAAGGCGCTTGTTTTTTCACACGGATTTAACATTAATTTTAAACAGATTGTTCCTCCGAAGGATGTGGATGTGTTCATGGTGGCGCCTAAAGGACCGGGTGCGCTTGTAAGGCAGCAGTACGAGGAAGGAAAAGGCGTTCCCTGTCTTGTTGCAGTACACCAGGATCATACGGGTAATGCGCTGAAGTTAGGACTTGCCTATGCTAGGGGTATAGGAGGTACGAGAGCCGGCGTAATCGAAACTACATTCAAAGAAGAAACAGAAACAGATTTATTTGGTGAGCAGGCTGTTCTCTGCGGTGGTGCAACAGCCCTTATAAAAGCAGGGTTTGATACGCTTGTTGAAGCCGGGTATCAGCCTGAGATAGCCTATTTTGAATGCCTACATGAGCTAAAGCTTATTACGGACTTGATTTACAAAGTCGGCATACAAGGCATGAGGAAAAGGGTATCTGATACTGCTGAATTCGGGGATCTTACAAGGGGCCCGAGGATAATTAACAAAGAAATCAGAGAAGAAATGAAGCAGATTCTAAAAGAGGTTCAAGACGGCAAGTTTGCAAAAGAATGGATTGAAGAAAACGAAAAAGGAAGACCGGTATACAATAAACTATCCAAAGCCGATGACGGCATATTAATTGAAAAAATAGGCGATGCTTTAAGAAAGATGATGCCGTGGATGTAAGGGGTGAGTAATAATGGAAAAATTAATAATATTTGATACAACGTTAAGGGACGGGGAACAATCTCCGGGAGCCAGTCTTAACAACAAAGAAAAATTGGAGATTGCCCATCAGTTGGTTTCAATGGGCGTGGATATCATAGAGGCCGGATTCCCCATAGCAAGCAGAGGAGATTTTGAAGCAGTGCAAAGTGTTTCAAAATTTGTTAAAGGCCCGGTGATATGCGGACTTGCACGCTCTTTGAAGAAAGACATAGATGCTGCCTACGAGGCAGTAAGACGGGCCAAGCGTCCGCGTATTCATGTATTTCTTGCGACAAGCAAGATTCATATGAAATACAAGCTTAAGAAAGCGGAGGGCGAGATAGTTAAGGCAGCAGTCTGGGCAGTTAAATATGCCAAGAGTAAAGTCTCTGATATTGAATTCTCACCTGAAGATGCCTCAAGGACGGAGAAAAGTTTTCTTTTTGAGGTATTGAGGGAGGTTATCGATGCGGGTGCTACTACGGTAAACATCCCGGATACGGTTGGATATTCTACACCCTATGAATTTGGTAATCTCATAAAAGAAATTCGCGAAAACGTACCCAACATCAATAAGGCAGTAATAAGCGTTCATTGTCATAATGATCTTGGCCTTGGCGTTAGCAATTCATTGGTCGCAGCCATAAACGGTGCCCGCCAGATAGAGTGTACTATAAACGGTATCGGGGAAAGAGCCGGCAACGCTTCTTTGGAAGAAATTGTCATGGCCATAAGGACCCGTAAAGATATTTTTGAATTTGATACAGGCATAGATACGACTAAGCTTTATAAGACATCGCGTCTTGTAAGCAAACTCACAGGCATTCCTGTTCAGCCCAACAAGGCGATTGTCGGTAAGAACGCATTCAGCCATGAGGCTGGTATTCATCAGGACGGCCTTTTGAAAATGAAGTCTACCTATGAAATAATGAAACCCGAAGATGTAGGCTTTGGAGAGACAAAACTTGTCCTCGGTAAACATTCGGGTAGGCATGCCTTTAAGGCGAGACTCAAGAAGCTCGGATTTGTACTCTCAGATGAGGATTTGGACAAGGCATTCCGGCGCTTCAAGGACCTTGCCGATAAAAAGAAAGAGATTTTTGATGAAGACCTTGCCACCTTGGTTGAGGATGAGATAGGTATGGCTGTGCCTGAAACCTATCGTCTTGTCTCGTTTAAAGCATTGAGCGGAAACGAAGTAAGTCCGGAGGCAACCGTTCGATTAAAGAAAAAACAAAAGATTCTTAGCGGAACCTCAAAAGGCGATGGTCCGGTTGATGCCTGCTATAAGGCCGTTGAGAAAATCACCGGCATAAAGGGCAAGCTCATCGATTATCAACTCCGTGCCGTAACAAGGGGTAAAGACGCCCTTGGTGAGGTTTCGGTGAGGTTCGCATCTAAAGGCAAAGAAGTTAGTGCAAGGGGCGCATCAACAGATGTCATAGAAGCTAGCCTCAAGGCATATATCGCTGCAATAAACAAGCTGGTGCATATAAAATAACACAATGAAACGCTACGGGATTTTAGGCTACAATATCGGTTATTCGCTTTCACCGGCGATGCATAAGGCTGCTTTTAAAAAACTAAAGCTAAGATCGGATTACAAGATTTTTGATGTAAAGCCCGATAACTTAGATGAATTTTTTAATAACCTTCTTCGCAGTAATATAAGCGGGTTAAATATAACCGTGCCTTATAAAAGAAAGGCCTATGAGTTTGTAAAGAAGTTTGGGACCATTGATAAGAAGGCCGAGAGCCTGGAAGTCATAAACACCATTGCTATAAAAGACAAGAACATCAATGGCTACAATACCGATACGTTAGGGTTCATGAGGTCTCTTGAAGAGAATCTAGGATTTAACCCGACAAACAAGACAGTTTTTATTTTCGGTGCTGGTGGCGCAGGAGCAGCCTGCGCCGGAAGTCTTGCAGCGACTGTTAAAAGAATATACATGTTTGATGTAGACATAAAGAAGCTTGAAGAATTTGCCAAGGTTTTTTCAAAACAATGGGGAAAGTCAAAGCTCATAATCATAAAAGATAGAAGGGGTGCTTTTAGAAAGGCAATAAAAGAAAGCGTGCTTATTGTTAATGCAAGCCCCTTCGGCATGGGAAAAGAAGAAATGCTCATCGATCCGGCCTTTTTACATAAGAGGCTTATGATATTTGATCTCATTTATTGTGTGACAAAGACGCCAATAATGAAGGTGGCTAAAAAAAGAGGGATAAAGGCAGTAAATGGTTTGGGTATGCTTCTTTATCAGGGGATGGCCTCTTTTGAGATCTGGACCGGGCGCAAGGCACCCGTAACAGCAATGAAGAAGGCACTTGTTCAGGCACTTAAAAAATGACGTATGTATTTTTAATAATTTTTGGAGCAATAATAGGTAGCTTCCTTAATGTATGCATATACAGGCTACCACGCGCAAAATCCATTGTGAGTCCTGGTTCGCACTGCGTTAAGTGTGGACATAACCTCAAGTGGCATGAAAACATACCTATTTTAAGTTTTATAATTCTTAAGGGAAGATGCTCCAAGTGCAAGGAAAGGATCTCTTCAGTCTATCCTTTAGTCGAGCTTATAACAGCGGCGCTTGCGGTAATTATTTTCATATTCTTCGGCATCAGCTTTAAGGCAGTCATTTTTTTCGTTTTGTTCTGCTCGCTTGTAATTGCATCGTTCATTGATTTTGAACATCATGAAATTCCGGATATAATTTCACTTCCGGGTATCGCAATAGGCCTCATTTTATCTTTTATGTATCCCGCGCTTTTGTCTAAAGCTACCGGACTACAAGCATTTTTTGATTCATTGATAGGCGTTATTATAGGCGGTGGAAGCCTCTATATATTAGGGTTCCTTGGAGAGATTGTTTTTAAAAAAGATGCAATGGGTGGAGGAGATATAAAACTTTTGGCAATGATTGGTGCATTCCTTGGATGGAAGCTCATAATTTTAACGTTTTTTATAGCGCCTTTCTTTGGCGCGATTGCCGGAATAATATTGAAAATTAAAGAAGGAGGAGAAATCATCCCTTATGGGCCGTATTTATCATTTGCATCGCTAATATCGCTCTTATACGGGGACAGAATTATAAGGATTATATTTAGGTTTTAGGACTCATTAAAAAATTGGAGGATATATGTTAAGATATATGACCGCAGGAGAATCTCACGGAAAGTCCTTGGTTAGCATTCTGGATGGAATGCCTTCCGGATTACCTATTAAGGAATCTTTAATTAATAAGGAATTGGCAAGGCGTATGTCTGGATACGGTCGGGGCGGACGAATGAAGATAGAAAAAGACAAGGTTGAAATTCTTTCCGGCATAAGAAAGAGTAAGACTACCGGTGCACCTATTGCGATTCTGATCAAGAATAGGGACAGCTCTATTGATAAGCTGGCATCAATTACGAAGGCAAGGCCCGGACATGCTGATCTTGCAGGTGCATTGAAATTCGCTGAAAAAGACATAAGAAATATTCTTGAGAGGGCAAGTGCCCGCGAAACAGCCTCACGTGTTGCAGTTGGTGCTTTGGCGAAGATACTGCTTGGAGAATTTAAAGTTGATATATTAAGCCATGTTATATCAATCGGTGGGATTTTCGCTGATACACGGGGTATTCCTTTTCAATCGTTAAAGAAGAAAGCAGATAATTCGCCTCTTCGATGCAGCGATAAGACTGCAGAAAAGTCCATGAAGGCCGAGATAGATGCTGCACGCTCTTCAGGTGATTCGCTAGGCGGCATATGCGAGGTTATAGTAAAAGGCGTTGTCCCGGGACTTGGAAATTTGAGCCAGTGGGATAGGCGTCTTGATGGAAATCTTGCACGTTCGCTTATGTCCATACCGGCTGTAAAGGGCGTTTCTGTAGGCGGAGGATTCAGCCTTAGCGACATGAGAGGGTCTGAAGTACACGATGCTATTTTTTACAGTAAATCGAAAGGATTCTACAGAAATACAAATAATGCAGGCGGTCTTGAAGGTGGCATGACGAACGGTGAAAACGTAGTACTTCACCTTGTCATGAAACCTATCGCAACGCTTAAGAATCCGCTTGAATCAGTAGATATTGTTACCAAAAGAAAGGTCAAGGCACAAGTCGAAAGGGCCGATGTGTGTGCAGTCTGTGCATGCGGGATAGTGGCTGAGGCAGGGTGCGCCTTTGAGATAGCAAATGCCATGATTGAGAAGTTCGGCGGGGATTCTGTGGGTGAGATGAAAAGGAACTTCAAAGGATACGTTGACGCGGTAAGGAGATTTTAACTTTTATGCGGAATATTGTGCTGCTTGGTTATATGGGCACTGGAAAAAGTGCGATTTCAAAAAAGATTTGTGAGAAGACAGGGATGCGGTATGTTTCTACTGATGGGATGATTGTAGAAAAAGAAGGCATGTCTATAAATGAGATTTTTGAAAAGAAAAAGGAACCTTACTTCAGACAAGTTGAGAAGGATATTGTGCGCGATGTTTCTGAACTTGAAAATGTTGTTGTAGACGCAGGCGGCGGTGTTGTGCTAGATAAGGAGAATATAAATAATTTAAGAAAAAAAAGTCTTCTAATAACACTATGGGCTGAGCCTGGTGATATACACAAGAGGACTAAGTCCCGCGGCCACAGGCCGCTTTTAAATGTAGAAAATCCCCAGAAAAAGATAAAAGAAATGATTGAGAAAAGAAAACCTTATTACGAGGTAGCCGATTATCACGTAAACACAAGTAGCGTTGGCGTTGAAGAAGCTGCAGAGTCAATCATAAAATTTGCAAGAACACGATAATTCAAAGTTATGGACAGTAAAAGCATAAAACATATTGCGAAAAACCTAAAAACCTACTCAAGCGCCAACTCTCTTGACAAAGAGATAGAGCTTATTGAAAAGCTTGGTATTAAGGTTATTACCATAGATGATAAAGAATACCCTAGCAATTTAAAACATATCTATAATCCGCCAAAGGTACTTTATGTTAAGGGGAAGATTGTTCCCAAAGATCATTACAGCATTGCCGTTGTTGGCGCCAGAAAGTCTTCCACTTACGGTCGGGAAACTGCCGCCAGGCTTGCAAGAGAGCTTGCAGAAAAATCCATTACCGTTGTAAGCGGTATGGCACGCGGCATAGATACCTATGCACATAGAGGCGCCTTAGAAAGCGGCGGTCGGACAATAGCAGTATTGGGCTGTGGTATTAACATTATATATCCTCCGGAGAACAAAAGTCTTATGGAGGAGATTTCGAAAAGTGGCGCTGTAATCTCGGAGTTTCCGATTAATACCCCGCCTCTTAGACGGAATTTTCCGATGCGCAACCGCATAATAAGCGGGTTATCGTTTGGAGTGGTTGTTGTGGAGGCAGCAGAAAAAAGTGGTTCACTTATTACCGCATCCCTCGCCTTGGAACAGGGGCGCGAGGTTTTCAGCGTTCCCGGAAGAGTAGATACGCGCTTATCACGCGGAACCCTTGCTCTAATAAAGGAAGGCGCGAAATTGGTAGAGAACGTTGACGATATATTAGAAGAGGTTAAAGCTCAAGGCATAGAAAATTTAGAATTACAGTTAAAAAAAACATAAAGGAAATGACATGGCAAAAGCACTTGTTATAGTGGAGTCCCCCGCAAAATCAAAAACCATCAATAAGATACTCGGTAAAGACTACCACGTGACCTCAAGCATGGGCCACTTAATAGATCTTCCGAAGAATAAGATGGGCATTGATGTTGAGGACGATTTTAAGCCGGAGTATATAGTTATCCCCGAGAGACGCAAGTATTTGGCAAAGCTTAAGAAAGAGGCAAAGATGGCAAAGGAATTATATCTTGCCCCGGACCCTGATAGAGAAGGAGAGGCTATAAGCTGGCATCTTAAGAATCAACTTGGAAAAAACAAAAAGGTTTATAGGGTTTCGTTTGATGAAATCACTGAGAAGGCAGTTAAGGCTGCCTTTGCCCACTCAAGGGACATAGACATGAATTTGGTACGTGCGCAGCAGGCCCGTAGGATTCTAGATAGAATAGTGGGTTATTCCATAAGCCCTATACTTTGGAGGAAGGTGACCAGGGGCCTTTCAGCAGGGCGCGTACAGTCAGTTGCCGTCCGCCTTATCGTAGACAGAGAAAATGAAATCAGGAGCTTTAAGCCGAAAGAATACTGGGAAATAGAAGCCGTCTTAAAAAAGGCAGCCGTCTCTTCCAAGGAAGAGAAATACCAGCCGTTTACGGCAAAACTTGACAAATACGAAAACAAAAAACTGGAACTGGCGGATAAAGAGTATACCCACGATATTTTGGACAAACTGAAAAAGTCCGACTTCGTTGTTAAAGACGTAAGAGAATCAAAGAAGAAGAAGCATGCATTTGCACCATTCACAACGTCCACGCTTCAGCAGGAAGCCTTTAATAAGCTGCGCTTTCCTGTTGGCAGGACAATGCGTACGGCCCAGACCCTTTACGAAGGCGCAGAGTTGGGAAAAGAGGGCAGCGTCGGTTTAATAACATACATGAGAACCGATTCAGTAAAGATTTCCGTGGATGCGCAAAAAGACGCCATGGACTATATATTGAGTACCTTCGGCAAGAGATATTATCCGGAGATGCCAAACAGGTATAAATCAAAAAAATCTGCCCAGGAGGCACACGAGGCTATAAGGCCGACGTTGCCCCTTAGGGAACCCGAGAGCCTTAAGCAATATCTTAAAGGGGATCAGTTTAAGCTGTACGAACTTATATGGAAAAGGTTTATCTCAAGCCAGATGGCTGAGGCCATTTATTCGGTTATCTCGGTGTCTATCGCTGCAGATAAATATCTTTTCAAGGCATCCGGCACAAGTGTGGTATTTGATAGTTTTAATGTTCTTTACAAGGATGCAGGAAAGACAGATGAAAAGAAAAATATTATCCCCC
>JABMRN010000232.1 GCA_013202515.1 Candidatus Omnitrophota bacterium
GCATACGGCGACAGCTTTCTTATTGCCTCTCCTACATTGCCGGGTGTTAATCCCCCCGCAAGAAATATAGGTTTCTTAAATGACTTTTCTCTTAAAATATCCCAATTAAAGGTTTTACCGGTCCCTCCCGGAAGACCTTTCACATACGTATCAAATAAATAAAAATCAACATCCGTATAGGTATTTACGGATTCTATGCTTTTTTCATCCTTTACCTTGAATGCTTTGATAATCTTAAAATCTTTGTGCAAAGATTTGCAATATTCAGGTGTTTCATCTCCGTGCAGCTGAAGAATATCAAGGTGGCACTGTTTAGCTATTCTGCTCACACGGCTTGCATCCTGATTTAAGAATAGCCCTACTTTAAGCAAATCCTTAGGAAGGCTTTCTATAATTTTTTGTGCAAGCAAACTATCAATTGTTCTTAAGCTTTCTTTAAAAAATATAAATCCCACAAAATCCGCGCCAAATTCATGCGCCTTTAGGGCATCGGAGGTGTCTTTTATTCCACAAATTTTAACTTTTACCATTTTAATCCTTAAAAATACCTCTTACAGACCTCGGAGGTCTGGAAACGGTATTTTTTTAGTAGCGCATTACCTCGCGCATTTTCGCGGCAATATTTTTTGCATCCATAAAGGTTTCACCTATCAATACACAATTCACACCAAGGCTCTTTAGAAACATAACATCTTCGTAAGTCTTTATACCGCTTTCGGAAACCTTTATCTTGTTTTCAGGAACAAGACGAATGAGCCTTTGCGTCGTAGATAAATCAACTCTGAAGGTATTTAAGTCTCTATTGTTTATACCGATTATGGCCGCCCCCGTCCTTAAGGCTTTATCCAAGTCTTCTTCGTTATGGACCTCCACTAAAACATCCATGCCAAGTTCCTTGGCTATCTTGTAAAATCGTATAAGCTCTCCTTCTGTCAATATCTGCGCTATCAAGAGTATCGCATCCGCGCCGTAATAAACAGACTCGTAAATCTGATATTCATCAATAATAAAATCCTTACGCAAAAGCGGGAGCGTCGTCCTCTCCTTCAGCTCTTTAAGTATGTTTAAACTGCCTTCGAAAAATCTTTCGTCAGTAAGCACCGAAAGCGCGCTCGCGCCATTAGCCTGGTAGGTCAAACCAATCTTGGTCGGATTAAAATCTCCCCTTATTATTCCCCTTGAGGGAGATGCCTTCTTTAATTCAGCGATTAGATTCATGTGATGAGGCCTTGATATATTCTTTTTAAAGGAGCTTTTTAGGTATATTTTCCGTACATGCTCTTTTAGCTTTTCATCCGGCATGCGGATGCGGGCAGCTTCTACTGTTTTTCTTTTTTCATTTATAATTTTTGATAAGATCATTTTATTCTCTTGTTATTTTTTTAAGTTCCTGTAATTTTTCCAGCGCTTTCCCTGAGTCAATGGCATTCTCACTTATTTTTATGCCTTCGGCAAGTGTGCCGGCTAATCCCGCAATGTATACGCAGGCCGCAGCATTTATGACAACAATATCTCTTTTAAATCCCTTTTTGCCTTTTAAAATTTCAAGAGCGATTTTTGCGTTCTCATTTACATCTCCACCTTTTAAGGCTTTCGGCAAGGCACGCTTTAGTCCAAAATCTTCCGGCTTTACTTCGTATATTTTAATGGCGCTACCCGCAAGCTCTGCTAGAGTGGTACTGTCAGTTGTGGTTATCTCATCCAGGCCGTCGTTTCCGTGCACAACTAAGGCCTTTTTGGAACCTAATTTTTTTAAAACATTTATGACAGGCTCTAAAAGGCTTTTATCATAAACACCCAAGAGCTGATACTCCGCCGCGGCGGGATTAGTAAGCGGTCCTAAAATATTAAAGATTGAACGCGTCTTTATTAATTTTCTGGCAGGGCCGGCATATTTCATGGCAAGGTGAAGATTGCGCGCAAACAAAAATCCTATTCCAATCTCATCAATACACCTTTCTACAACTTCCCTGCCTACATCAATATTTACTCCGAGTGATTCTAAAAGATCCGCGCTTCCGCATTTGCTTGAGACGGCTCTATTGCCGTGCTTGGCTACGACACACCCTGCAGCGGCCGCAACAAACGCGCTTACAGTAGAAATATTAAAGGTATTTGCCGAATCCCCTCCCGTACCGCATGTATCTAAGAGGGGTTGCCTCTTAGGCGTTATCTTGGTAGCAAATTTACGCATAACGCGCGCAGCGCCCGTAATCTCATCTACTGTTTCGCCTTTTTCCTTAAGGTTAAGTAAAAAAGAAGCTATCGTGTCAGTCTCAACTTTTCCTGTCATGATTTCTGTAAAGAC
>JABMRN010000233.1 GCA_013202515.1 Candidatus Omnitrophota bacterium
CGCGCTGTTAATCTCTGGTGCGGGCGGAGGGACTTGAACCCCCATGCCATAGGCATACGGTCCTAAGCCGTACGCGTCTGCCAATTCCGCCACGCCCGCCATCTTTTATGCTCTATATTACAACTAAAAATATTTATATTCAAGATTAATCTGTCATAAATATTGACTTTTTACATATCGTTGTTATAATTTAGTAACGCTTCGGGGTGTAGCTCAGCTTGGCTAGAGCGCTTGGTTTGGGACCAAGAAGTCGGAGGTTCGAATCCTCTCACCCCGACCACTACATAGAAATAGATTATGTTATGAAATTTATAAAAATATTATTCATATCTATAGTAGCCATCGTATTGGTTTTGGCGGTTACCTTCTTCTTCACTAAAGGTATATTGCTAGCAAAGATAAAAACGACCATAATCAAAAAAGTAGAAACCGCCATTAATAGAAAAATTGATGTAGGCGGAATTTCTTATCTTCCCCATAAAGGGCTTGCCTTAAGAAATTTACGTATCTATAGGGAAAGTCAGCCTAAAGATGCTATATCTATAAAATCTATATTCACCAAGATTGATTTAGCGAGGCTTTTCAAGTCCAGAGAAATCTACGCTACCCTCATCCTAGAGGGTGCAAAATCCCGAAGCATAGTAGCAGGCGGTGTGGTATCGATTGAATCAGCGGGATTCAAAAAACTCCTTAAGCCCCTAGAGAATTTCGCATTAAAAGAGATAGACATAAAACGAATCGATGTAAACACTCCTTATTTTAATGTAGCAAATATCAAGGGCGTAATATCTTTTAAGGAAAATGAAATATCCGCTCCGGGAATTCAACTTAACTACCAGAATAAACCTTACACAATATCTTTTGACGTAAAAAACGCAAAGACGCAACCTGATCTAAACATTAGTCTTCTAGGTGCGGACCTAAAGGCTATGGGCCGCATAAAAAAGACGGAAAGAGATTTATACGTAATCGAAAAATCCAATGTGCAATATCTTGATAGCCATCTTGAATGTAACGGCGAAATAAGCAACCTAAAAAATCCCATTCTATTGCTTAGCGGAAATCTATCGCTGAACACACAAGACTTGAGTTCCATGAGCCCAAAGCTAGAACAACAACTCGGCCGACTTAACCTTGCCGGCATAGTGGACAACGAATTTTATTTCAGAGGGCCTATAAACAACCTTTCAAAATGGCAAACCGGCTTAAAAAGCCATTCCCGCGGCATAAAGATACTGGACTTTGCTCTCGATGATATTACGCTCAATGTCAAAATGGAAGACGGCATGCTTTCGATACCTATTTTTACGGCCTATCCCTATGGCGGTGTTGTGAATTCATCCTTCCGTATGAATTTCGCAGAAAGAGGAGTTCCTTATTCTCTTCATATGGTTCTAAAGCAAATGAATATAAACGGCATTGCACGCCATTCTCAGCTTAAAAACTCAAAACTATACGGGCTTCTCGATTCAGAACTGACTATGGACGGCTACATGGCCGATCCCAGAACAATTATAGGCAAGGGGTATATACATATATATGATGCAAACCTAGGGCCAATGCCACTACTGTCTCCCCTTGTCGGAAACGTATACGGGGTACTAAGGGGAATGCTACCGGCACTAAAAAATGTTGATATACGGGGCGGGGCCTGCGATTTCGTCATTCAGAAACGAAAGATCATGACAGAAAATCTCATACTTTGGGGGGATGCCCTGAATATTAAAGCAAGGGGCTATATAGATTTTGACAAAAATCTTAATTTCGCGGTTGAAAACGAAATTAAGGAAGTGGATGACAAAACATCCGAAGGATGGCGTAAAACCATTGTAGAAATGATGTCTAGTGTAGGCAAAATGATTGGTAAGGCCTATCTAACCGGTACCCTTGATAAACCAAAATGGAAGTTTGAGTACCTTGGTGGGGATAAAAACGCACTTGGCGGTAAACTGCAAGATACCTTCAAAGGCCTCTTCGAATAAACCCTGCAATAACCTTTCTCGCCTTTTTAAGTGCCTTTGATCTATGACTTATCCTGTTTTTAAAATCGGGTTTCATTTGAGCAAAAGTAAGCCTATAGCCACGGGGAGTAAAAAGCGAATCATAACCAAAACCGTTATGCCCTATTGGCTTAAATCCGATTCTACCTTTACAGGTCCCCTCTACACATCTTATTAAGTGACCGTTTTCTGCAAGAGCCACGGTTGAAACAAATGTTGCGCTTCTTTTTTTCTCAGGCGCTTTAGCCATGAGCCTTAACAGTTTTTTGTTATTTTCTATATCAGTCGCCTTTGCACGGGCAAATCGTGCAGAGCGAATACCGGGTCTTCCTCCGAGGCAATCAGTCATAAGCCCAGAGTCATCGGCAATTACAAACCCTTTTATTATTTTTGATACGGTAACCGCTTTTTTTATGGCATTTTGTTTAAATGTTTTTCCGTCCTCAATGATATCGGGAACATTTATGTCAACATCATCAATGGATTGGACGTTGAGTTCCAATCCCTTTAATAAATTGATTAATTCTTTCTTTTTCTTTTTGTTACTTGAAGCAACAACAAGTGTTCTCATCTTTATCCTAAAGTATCTCCTAGCACTTTTTTCTGGGATTTAAAAATAGAATCTATCCCTTTCTTTGCAAGGGCCATCATCTTGTTCATATCCTGATTTGTAAAAGGTTTTCCTTCTGCCGTACCCTGAATCTCTATAAAACGTCCGCCTTTTGTCATGACTATGTTCATGTCTACCTCGGCAGCAGAATCCTCGCTATAATCAAGGTCGAGCGCTTCCTTTCCTTCGAGAATCCCAACGCTTATAGCACCAACATAATCGGAGATCGGAATTTCCTCTATGAGTCCTTCTTTCTTCAAACTTGAAAGGGCCAATATAAGAGCAACGAAGCTCCCGCTTATACTAGCACATCTTGTTCCGCCGTCAGCTTGTATGACATCGCAATCCATCCATATAGTCCTTTCCCCGAGCTTCTTCATGTCGCACACTGACCTCATTGACCTTCCTATTAACCGTTGAATCTCCTGGGTTCTTCCTCCAAGCTTGCCACGGGCGGCCTCGCGCGCTACCCTGCTCCTACATGAACGCGGAAGCATCCCATATTCTGCCGTCACCCAACCGGTGCCTTTGCCCCTCAAAAAAATAGGGACTGAGCCTTCAACCGACGCGGTGCAAATAACCTTGGTATTGCCTATTTCGAAAAGGCATGATCCATCGGCATATTTCATGAAATCCTTAGTTATCTTTACCTTTCTCAAAGACGCATAAGTTCTGCCATCTGTTCTCATTTATCTCCTCCGTAAATATTTTTTCCTCTTACATCTATTGCTACCGTAAGTGGAAACTCCCTAACCTCAAGCCGATAGATTGCTTCAGGCCCTAAATCAGTAAAGGCAATAGCCTTTGCCTTTTTTATTCTTCTGCTTAAATAGGCCCCTGCACCACCCACAGCAATAAAATAAAGAGCGCTGTGTTTTTTTATCGCCTTTACGACCTCTTTTGATCTATTTCCCTTGCCTATGAAGGCACCAACACCATGTCTTAGTAATAACGGAGTAAATTTATCCATCCTCAGGCTCGTAGTAGGCCCTGCTGAACCAAGCTTGTTTTTAAATTTGGATGGCGTAGGCCCGCAATAATAGATTATTGCATCCTTTAAATCAATGGGCAGTCTTTTCTTTTTCTTGATAAGTTCTGCCAATCTCTTGTGGGCTTGGTCCCTGGCAGTGTAGATGGTACCGGTATAGAGGATTTCTTGACCCATCCTTAGCCCCGCCCTTAATGCCTTGCTAAATTGTCCTTTTATGCTCTTCATATCACTTTACTCACAGATCTCGTTGCGTGACACCCCACGTTTACCGCAACCGGAAGTCCTGCAATATGTGTGGGTGCATCCATTATATTGACGCCGAGACAGGTTGTTTTGCCTCCCAAACCCATGGGACCTATATTCAACCGGTTAACTGCTATTAATATTTCATTCTCTAATTTTTTTAAGTGCGGCTTTGGGTTTCTTTTGTGTATAGGTCTAAAAAGCGCCCTTTTAGATAATAGCGCTGCCTTGTCAAAGCTACCGCCTATACCTATTCCGAGAATAAAAGGCGGGCAGGCATTAGCACCTGCTTCCTTAACTACAGAGATAATAAATTCTTTTATCTTTTCTATTCCGTCAGTGGGATTCAGCATTTTTATCTTGCTTTTATTCTCGCTTCCGAAACCTTTTGGCGAAACCGTAATCTCCATTTTATTTCCTCTCACAACATCAGTATATATGACAGCGGGTATATATCCTGAAGGGCCCTTTCTTAAAATAGGGTCATTTACAACGGATTTTCTAAAATATCCCTTTTTATAGCCCTCATTCACTCCATCATTTATGGCCTTTTTTAAATCCCCTCCTATAATTTTCACATCTTGACCAATTCGGATATCGCAAACGACAATACCTGTATCCTGACAGATGGCTATCTTTTCATTTCTTGCGATATTGGCATTCTCAAGCAGTATCTTAAGAATATTTTTTGCATTCTTTTTTGTTTCTTTCTCTAGCGCGCGCCTTAATGCCTTCTCTATGTC
>JABMRN010000234.1 GCA_013202515.1 Candidatus Omnitrophota bacterium
AAAAAAGACAGCTCGAAGGCCTAGGGCCTAAATTAGAAGAAAACGAAGCAAGCAAAAGGTATTATCTTGACCGTGTCCTGAACGAAGCAATTGCCCATATAGAAGCTCTTGAAGGCGAAAAAACTCCTATTCAAGAAGCGCTCCTTGATATTTTAAGAGAAGTGCATGATGAAAAATCCGTTACTATATATGAGGTTGAGAAAAAAGCAAAGAATATTTCGGAAACTCACGGAGTAAATGAAAAGGAACTCATAGATGAATTCCTCGCCGCTATCACCAATGCGCGCATAGATGCCATTAAAGCTGTTTATAGCCTTGTAAAGCTCTTAGACGAGGAAAGGGCAAATACCTTTACGTTAGAGGAAGCCATATCTTCGAATGTACATGAAATAGTGAGCGATTCGATGCTTGCTTATCATACTGAAAAAGGTCCGGTAGCTATTATAAACGATACGCTGGAGGCTTATGCGCTATATAACTTAGGAGGAGAAGAACTTCCAGATCTAAGCGTTGAAGAAGGTAACCTTGATGCTGCAATAAATGATTTTTTAAGGGTAAGACAAACACTCGAAGGGGCAATAGAGGATACAAAACTCCTTCAAGCATTTGATATGTTATTTGTTTTTAGGCTTAGTTACAGACAGCGCATAGAAACACAAAGCCGTCAGCAAGATTCGAGTTTACAAAAAATAATAGGTATTAGGGACAAGCTGGAAGGTCTCCTGCAAGGAGGCGGAGACGGGCTTCAGAAAGTAAACGATATAATTTCTATAGCTGAAGAAATAACAGGAGAGGATCTTTCCGATACCAAACTAAAACAGATGGTTGAAAAAGGTGAGGAGCTGCGAAGTGCCTTGACACAGATAGAGGGTGTATTGGACGGAGATAATAATTTAGATGAGATACTTTCTCTTGTTGAAACGCTAACAGGTAAAGACCTCTCAGATTCCAAGCTAAATGAACTTCAATCCATTGGAAATGATCTAAAGGGTCAGATCTCAGAGCTTCAGCAGTTTACAAGCGGAGAAAGGACCCCGCAGGAGATTATGACTATAATAGAAAAAATATCAGGGAAAAGCTTATCTGATACTAAATTGCAGCCACTTCTTGATGCCAAGGATAGACTCCTTAGATTAAAACAGTTGCTGGAAGGAGTACAGTCCGAACCCGGCATTCAAAGCATAATGGCTCTTATTGAAGAAGCAACCGGTGAAGATCTGTCAGATTCTAAATTGAATGCTCTTCTTGAAGCAAAAGAGAGATTCACGGAGTTAACACAGCTTTTTGATGGTTCAATGAGGCCCCTTGACAAACTTGCTTTGCTTGAGAGTATTTTAATGGGGCAAGAAGACGAAGAAAAGAAGGTAGATAAATACCATGCAGAGGTTGGTGTTTCCGGAACAGCCAGAGTGCCAAGAAGAGACATAGATACACAGCTTTTAGTAGATTATCAGAGAGCAGGAGAAAAACTCGTATTAGCCGCTAAGAAAGCGGAAGCCCAGAGTTTAACACATATAGGATATGCGACAATCATGAAAGATGTTGATATATTAGATAGAATGGGCGATATTCCTAATGTTTATACTCCTGATTCCTGGCAAGGGCAGCTTCTAAACATAAAAGAGACGCTCTATAATTCGGTTTCACGTGATTATACAGGTAGGATGCAAGGCCTCTATGAAGAGTTGGCAGAAGCCTCAATGGAGGTAGGAGTAGAAGTGCCCAAGGATATCGAAACAGTAGATAAGCTTTATGACTGGATCAAGAGCCGCCTTGATTATGTATCTGGCGAAGCTGCAAAAGAAACAGGAGTCAGTATGCTGGATCTTACAGGGCTTGCTGCCGAGGATAAACTGGCTCTTCTTGAAGGGCTGTCGGTCTTTTACAGAATAGGGATTGACTATGACAGCGTAGAAGGCATGGGAGATTTACTGTGGCTCCTTAGAATAAATTATATTGACATATATGATAATTTTAAAAAATTTGAAGACGAACTAAAAGATAATCATGACGAGCAGTATATAAAGGAACTCCAGGTTAAAATAGAAGAATTAGACACACAGATTACCCAAAAAGACCTCGAAATAAACAGATACGTATCCGAAATAGGAGGAGCTGAAGATATATTAGTCGAGAGGCTTTCGGGAAACCTTGTTATGGATATGACACATTTCGACAGGTCTTTCAGGGCGTTAGATGAAACAAAAGGCGCATGGGCCGAGCTTATGAAGGCATTAGTTTCAAAGGCAATACTGGAAACAAGAAAAGATGACCTAACGCGTATGGAGGAAGAGCTTAAGAAAAGCTTTAAGAAGCCGACTAAAGAAGAAACCGAAGAGGCAAAATCTAAACAAGAAGAATGTAAGAAAGATACGAAAGAGTTTATCGACCGAGTAGAAAATGCAAAAGATTTAGAAGCGCTAAATGCTTTGGTAGGAGATAAGGCCGAGGAAATAACTCTCGATAGCATAGAATCTTATAGAGTTTATTTCACGCACGAACTCAAGGACTTTGGTAAATACGTAAGATCGCTATTCGTAGCTCTGCTTGAAAAGGGAATAGAACTTATCACGGGTGAGGGGACCTCGCTTACAGACAAAGATAAGCTCGATGAATTGTCAATGGCGCTTCGTCTGTATTTTTCGAGCATGAGTACTGCTGAACAGGATAAGCTATTCAATGAGCATATGATAGGAGAGAAAAATTTTGAAAACTTAAACAAAGAAAAGAAAGAATGGCTACTCGAATTTATGAAAAATGCGTTTCCTGCTGCAACACAACAGTATGAGTTTTTGATTTATTGCGATACCATTATAGATAATGATTATGAAGAAATAAAAGACTGCAATAATCTGACAACCCTTCACAATTGGCTTAGAGATTTTAATAATAAAACACCAGGGACCTTTACAGGCGAAAACGCGAGGGAATTGAGCAAAAAATACGACAAAATATTAAAGGTGACCGAAAAAGAAACAATAAAAGTTCTTAGGGATTCGACTCTGGTTAATGATAGAGTTGATCATTTATTTACAATAATCGAATTTTTGGGCTACAGCGCAATGCCCTACCACGAACGTGGGAAAAACTATGGCGCATGGATGAATGCCCTTAATTCGGCACTCGAAAATACAGACAAAGGCCCGCTTTCTAAAGAGACAAAAGAAGAGATCAGAAAAGATGCATTAGATAGGATGAACGAAGTGTTTGCAGTAGATGCAAATAAAGGCGACTTTAAGGAATTTAAGAAGAACACCCGCAATATAATAAAAAAGGCTAGTACATTAGAGGGCTTGATAGTGGAACTGGATAAGATAAGCGCATGCGAAACGAACCAGAGACCCTATCACGCAAGAGACAGGGATGCATTGGTTAAGTTCAACAAGGATGTGTTAGAGCTTCGCCAGGAAGCAGAAAAGAAGACCTTAGATATTTTAGAAGAATCTCCTTTATCTGCAATCGACGAAAGCATGCTTGCACAGATAGGTAGTGTAATCGCGGCAATGAGCTATGACAGGTTTCCGGAAGAAGAGAAAAAAGAGGCGCTTTATAACTGGCAGGAAACCTTACTTGAATTAGTTTCGAAAGAAGCATCATTAAAAGATATAAAAGAGTCTCAAAGAAAAATGCTATCTAGAAAACAGAGTAAGACAGAGCTCCTTTTAAGGATAATAAATAAAGCAGATATAGAAAAAGATCCAAGCGCCAAAGCCCTTGATGCGCTTACAGCGCTTTTAAATAATGACTTTATTTTCTTATCGCTTGCTGAAATGGCAGAACCCAATACGACTGTGGAGAAGCTCTCAGGGGCCCTTCGAATATTTTTTAAAACAAGCCATCTCGATGAGGTTTCAAAAGATGCAAGAGAAACCTTGAAACAAGAAGTTCTATATATAGTTTTGAAGACAGTAAAATCGGATAATTCAAGAGCTAGAGAAGATTCCCGAAAGCAAATCAAAAATGTAGCCAGAGATGTTGAGGCGAGCATGAAGACAAGAGCGAGAGTACTTGCAGAGGGAATACCCGAAGCAGAAGATATTCTTTCCGAGATCGGAAAAGAAGTAGAAAGCGTAAAGAATTTAATAGCTATTATAGATAGTGCGTTTACTTCAGCTGATATCGAAGCGGCAGCTAAAGGTATATCACCTATGCCTACCGAAGAAAAAGATCGAAGGGAAGCTGAAGTTAAGGCGACGGTTCTTGAAGCCGCTGAGCTCTTACAGGCCTTAGAGGTACAGATAAATGGTATCAATGCCGATATACCTATTTTGGCTATAACCGATGGAGAGCTCCTAAGCGAAATAGTCAGCAACGTTATAGTATGTGAGAGGAAAATACAGGGGCTCCCAAGACAGCTATTACAAGGACAAAAAGATTATCTAAAAGAGCAAAAAATGCTTAAAGAAAAATTAAAAGCAATTAGAAAAGCTCTTACAAATAATCTTATAAGTACAGTTAAAAATAATAAAAACGCCACTACCGATGAAAAATTAAATGGATTTACCTCTTTAGTAGGAGATGATATCTATAAGTACAAATGCGGTATCGGTCCTGATTGCAGCCAAATAAAAGGCATTGCCGAGGCATTAGAGGGGCTCGATTTAAATGTTGATCAGCAGTCCCGCTTAAAACGGCTAACAAATGAAGCTTATAAATTAAGAAGAGAATATGTAATTGAAAGAATAAACTCTATTATACTTAGCGCAGGCGAACAGAACTCAAACGAAACACTTGAAGAAAAAAAGGCAGAGTATGAGAACCTTATAAATGAAGCTCAAATTGAAGAGGGATTTAAAAAAGCGTATTATACTTCAAACGAGCTCGAAATTATAGAGAAGAAAAAAGAGGAAGCGTTTAGAGCATCTGAAGAAGCAATCGTAGAGAAGAGAAGAGCATTTGATATAGTTACCGGTAGCGTTAAGAGAGAAGACAAAGATGATCAAGGCCTTATCAACTATCTCGAATTACTTAATTCTGAAAATAGCTTTGAGAAGATTGATGCTGCCTGGCAGTCTATACTTGCAAAGGCCGATAGCTTGCTCGGTGCCCTTGGTACACGAGCCGAACAAGACGAAATTATCGGCATAACTTCAGAGGCATTTGACAGCTGGATAAAGGCTGTTTCTGAAAGAGTAGAAAAACAAAAAGAATTTGAGGCATCGATTGAAGATCTTTCAAGCGAACTCGATTACCTGCTTATTACTTCAAATAGAGTTAAAAAGGCCTTTCTTATATTTTCAAAAAAAGAGGTAGTAGGAATAGAGGTAAAAGAGTTTATCGATATGCTTACAGATGGCACTGATGATATAGCCGGCCTAGTTAACCTCGAAAATGAATATGAAGAATATTTTAGAAAAGATGACAATTACCTTGAGTTCAGCGAAAAAATCATGCGGCTGCGTCGCATGATTCACAGAACAGCAATCAATACCTTATCTACGAAACAGTTAAAAGAAGTAAATATAGAAGAACTTACCCAGCTTCTAGATTTATTAAGCGCTGGTTTATATGAAAATGAAACCTGGTTCTATGAAGAAAGGAAAGAGGAGTGGCTTTCATTGCTTTCAAGAATAGCTGAAAATAGCAAAAACGTCTTAAGAAAAGAGTTATCAGAAAAAGAACAGAAATATTTAAATAATTTGCTGAATCTTATCAATGAACGGTTCCCCGAGAGAGCTGTTTCTGAACAAGTCAGAAAAGGGGATGTCCAAGATATTCAAGATGCCCTAAAGATAACAAGCGAAAGCCTGCTTGGCGCAGGGAAGGAACTCGCTCGCCTAAAGAAAGAAGAAGCCGGGATACGTACACGTATGGCGCAAAAGAGAAGATATCAGCTTGATTTTGAAGGCACGTTCAGCAATATGTTGATAGACTTTTATTTCAAACTAAAGATTACACCTACGAATAAAAATGATATAGAAAGGGCCAATTTTGTTGAGGAATTCGAGGCTTTCAAAGAAGAGCTCGGAATTTGGGCATCAAACTATACAGCGGCTGTGTATTTTGCAGAATATGTAATTGCCCAGTCTGATTTGCACGTCGCAAATGCAGCCAAAAATCGCCTATCAACCGAATTTGAAATAGCGCTTAAAAAAGAAGATTATGAAAAGGCAAGTAAGCTTAGAGATGAAATAGATGAATTTGAAAAAGAAATAATCGAGAGAGTTACAGAAGTGGGGCTCATAAGAAGTCTTATCCCGGAAGATGCGCTGGAGCTTCTCGAAGGATCTATAGCTGAATACAGAATAGATTATACTAAACCGGTAGATGCTATCATGGCGGCTGAATTGTTTGAGAGTACTTTAAGACAGCTCAACGAGCGAGATGGTATTAGTAAGAATATCGAGCATAAACTTATTTCTACATTAGAAAAGATTTCACAGGCTGGCGTTGAAAAGGTAATAACTGATAGAGGCATGGTTACTGTATATATAGGTTCTAATGCCAGTGGTTCAGCGCTCAAGACCTTGACGCCTTTAATATTCGGATCCTTCCGTGGTCCTAATAAAAAAGCGCTTGCTGAGGCAACCCTTGATCACATAGAAGATTTGAACAATCTTGTTGATTACGAATCAGAAAATACCTGGAAGCAGACTGTTGCGCGATATAGATACGATCTTTCTAAGGTAAGGGGTGCTCTATTAGATGCTGATACAGATGATGTTGATTATGAGGATGTAAGAAACCACAATGCAGCAGCTTTTGATTATATAAGAGGTCGCCTGGATATGCTTGCGATGGGTATTGATGAAGGAATCAATGGTACGATAGAAGATGCAAAAGAGGCAGGGGAGACAAAAAAGAGAATTGCAGAACTTGAATCCCAAAATTTATCTCCAGAAGATTATGAAACAGAATTAAAAACACTTCTAATTAATACATATGCAACTCCTGCTGATATTCAATCGGGTGCATCTCCAATATATTCAGAGTGGCTTAGTGAGAGTATTACAGAGATTGAATATGGGCGTCGCGATGACGGGATGGAGATGCATATTATCAACGAGCATGTACAATCTATATCAATTGCGCAATCACCAGAATTTGCCAGCGAAGTCAGCGTAACAGGCGGTAGGCCAAGTGAAACCCAGAGTGTTACGGCGCAGGCAAGAAGGTTATATGAGATAACTAACAAAGAGAACTTAAAGGTTGCGCTTGAAACCTCACTTCGCATAGGCGCAATAGAGAACAACGGTAATTATGGCTTAGCAATTTATGAAGGCCCCCAACAGGTAGATACGCAGCTAAGGCTTCTCGTGGATATTGATAACGAAAAAGGCAGATATAGCCTTGAATTCCCGATTCATGTTTCCCGTAATCAGAATGGCGAATTTGAATTTACAGTAGGCGCAGGAATTAGATTTGATACTGATAAAGGCTGGACGGGTGAAGCCTCTGTTATGTATGATGGAGAAGAAGAACATTTAAGCGCTTATATAGGTAAGGATTTAAAGAATGCACGTTTAGGGGCAGGATATAAGGATAAAGTAGGACACTTCAACCTCTTATGGACTCCTGTTGGTGTACTCAATATGCGAACAGCGGTTGGCGTAGATGCAAAATATGATTTCGAGACGGGCATAACAGATACAAGACTAAGAGTCGATGTTGATACTGGTAACGTTAACATAGGGCTTGAGCAGATGCTCGAAGATGGTAGGCCTACAAGAACTATCGGTAATGTATTCCTTGATTCAAGATTTGTAAGAGGAGAACTTGGTGTTCAGCATGATCATTTAACAGGCGAGACAGAAGGACAAATTGCTCTTGATAAGCTTATTGATGCCTTCGGCGGGACACTTCGTTTTTCTGGTACGGCAGGCTATTCGACAGAAAGTGGTTTTGGAGGCGGTAGCGCAGGCACGGATTATAGATCAGAAAGCGGAAGATGGCAGGCTAGTGTAGGTGCAGAAATAGAAGGAGAACCTGATATAGGAATAGGTCGAGTGAATGTTGGGATAGTAAAAATAGGCGAGAAGTCTAGAGCGGAATTTAGAGGTGGACGTAATATTCCGGATGGATTGTGGGAACTTGATTTTGAGTATACCCGTCAGTTTGGTAAAAGAATAGGTAGAAACCCTTATGCTGATGGGAGAAGATATACAGGCCGTTTCGTTAACCCGACATGGATTTCTGATGACCAATTACGCGGCGATTATAGACTTATGAACTTCAGGCGTTTTACAGAAAATTTTACGGATCTCTACAATCGGTTAAGCACAGCCTTTGGGCGTCAAAGGGCTGAATACGAACCGCTTCATGAGTGGATGAGAGAGCTTAATAATCTGAACAAGTTGCTCGCAGATTGGACTATAGCTGTAGAAGAAATGCAGAAAGAAAGACTCAAAGGTCTCGAGGGAAGGGCTGCCTGGGAAGAACGCAAAAAACAGACGGAAAAGTGTCTTGAGCTTCTTGTAGGTACTGATGGCCAAGGCGGGATAAGAAAAGCATTAAGCGACATAAAGATTGCTGTTGAAGACCAAGACCTATTAGAAGATTTCATAAGAGAATATGCCAGCGATTATCACGATATCATGCAGATTCCCGTGCTTATCGAAAACGTTAACCAGATGGTAATCGAGCAGAGCAGGGCATTTGCCCAGTACGAAATTATTGAAGCCCAGTCTAATGAGCTCGTCAGATCAATAGCCCAGGATACGTCAGCTGATATACAAAGCTGGACAGCGCTCGTTACAGCTTCCCGGCAGGGATGGCAAGGATTTGAGAGCCGGGTACAAGCACAGTATAAAGAAGATGAAAGATTGATTTCTGCTGCTGAACAAACAGCTTCGAAATGGGAAGAAAATCTGGCAGAAGACTTTTTATCACAAGCAACAGAAGAAATGACAGGTGATGAAATCAGTGCTCTTGTAAGATCAATCATGGAAGAAAGCCTTAACAGTGAAAGAGGGTATCTTAAGAGCCAATTTGGTACACTTTCTTATACAGGTAACTATGAGGGAGAAATAGAATATTGGGCTAAGCTTATTGCCTCGGGCAGCCTTACGCGAGAATGGGTGACTGAAAGAATAAGAAATTATGATTTTGTAGGCAAGACTAAATTAACAGATTATCTGGGGATTGCATCTCTTGAAGCCGGCTATGACCAACACGCCCGAGAAACAGTAGTGGTACGATTTTGGGCAGCTGCCTGCGGCCTTAATGAATATGGAAATGATTGGGTTGCCGGCGAATTGGAGAATAGGGCCACTCTTAAAAGTACCTTTAGAGAGTTCTACGGAGTCGATTTTGACCCGACAAACGAAGTATACAAAGATAAGCTCGCTTTATTATCAGGCATGATAAGCTTCGGAAACGGCACTGTAACCCTTTCAGAATTTAAAGATCTTATGGATACTATAAATGCTAACAGGTCTGAAATAGAAGACCTTATAGGAGAGAAAAACCCTCTTGAGAATACCGCAACCGGTACCAACGATACATTAACCTTGATAAAATGGGGGCTGCAGGCTGCAGCATGGAAAGACAAAGGCTATAATCCCACTGTAATTCTTCAAATGATGAAAATATTAGCAGGACCTTATGCTTCTATATTGGAAAATAATAATTTAATATCCGGCATAGAGGAAATGAAGGAACTCCTCTCGAATCCTACTTCTGAGGAAAGCTTAGTTCTTCAAACATATATTGCGCAGATTGAAGATGCTGCCATGCTTTCAGGAGAGGCCTACAGCAGGGAATTTATGGAAGACTTCCTAAAAGCGCAGGATACCTACGATGAGAAGATAAAGAACTTGGCAGATTCAAATCCTCTTGAAACCCCCTATAAATATTTTGGCGTATTGAATGCCGTACAAAAAGAATGGGTCGAGTTAGGGAAGCCTAATATAAAGGACAGGATTGGAGAGGCGCTTGATGCAATGATATATATCAAATCCCGTATAACAAGCGAAGCTCAAACCAAATTCTTTGAAGGGCAATTTGATGTAACGAACTCCGATCATCTTGATACATTACTGTATTTTGCGCTCTATCAGATAGAATCCGGTAAGTATAGGGCAGAGGGTTTGGATGGCGCAACGCTTATGGAATACATGGCAAAT
>JABMRN010000235.1 GCA_013202515.1 Candidatus Omnitrophota bacterium
CATTGGAATCAAGGTTTGGGTATACAAAGGTGAAAAATTTTATCTATACGAAGAAGTAGAAAAAAAATTGAAGGAGAGGGCAAAGAATGGCATTAATGCCAAAGCGGGTAAAGTTTCGTAAGGCACAACGAGGCAGAAGGTCCGGCACAAGCTATAAGGCATTCGAGCTCAACTTCGGAGAGTGCGGTCTTAAAGCCCTTGACAACGGATGGCTACGCGATAGACAGATCGAGGCCGCAAGGGTAGCGTTGATGCGCAACACGAGGCGCGGTGGCAAGGTATGGATCAGGGTATTTCCCGATAAGCCTGTTACAAAAAAGCCTGCAGAAACAAGACAGGGAAAAGGCAAGGGTGCTCTGGATCACTGGGTTTGCGTTGTAAGACGTGGGCGGATCCTTTTTGAGATGGAAGGGATTCCGTTAGAGCTAGCAAAAGAATCAATGCGTCTCGCGGCTAACAAACTGAGCCTTAGGACAAAATTTGTAAAAAGATCTCTTCATTAATTTTGAAAGGTTTTAAAAGATGGCTAAGTTAAAGATCGGTGACTTTAGAAATATGACAGACGCTGAGCTTCAGCAATCCGCATCAAAGCTTAAGGAGGAACTCTATGCGATGAGCTGCGATCAGCAGATGGGAAGACTGGAGAAACCGGATAGGATGAGGCTTTCAAAAAAGAATATGCAAGAATTAATACTATTCTCAAGGAGCGAAAACTTGAAAAAAGATAAAATGGTTACACAAAAGAGTCTCGTAGGAACAGTTACCAGCGATAAGATGAATAAAACCATTGTTGTTAGGGTCGATACAATGCGGCCTCATTACAAATATCCAAAGCTTGTCAGAAAGTCCGTGAAATTTAAAGTTCACGATCCTAATAACAGTGCAAAGACGGGATATAGGGTGAGGATCTCGGAGACAAGGCCCCTGTCAAAAGATAAGCGCTGGAGACTGTTCGAGATATTGGAAAAATAGGACAGAAGCTATGATTATGATGCAAACTATATTGGATGTAGCGGATAACACAGGGGCTAAGAGGGCTTCCTGCATTGGTGTCATATTCCGATCTGGCAAAAGATGTGCTGACATAGGGGACATAATAACATGCAACATTAAAGAGTCAACTCCTGACGCGGTTGTCAAGAAAGGGGAAGTCGTACGTGGCGTTATTGTACGAACCGCTTTTCCGATCAAAAGAAATGATGGAACATGTTTAAAGTTTGATAGAAATGCTGTTGTAATAATCGATGCTCAAATGAATCCAAGGGGAACGAGGATATTTGGCCCCGTTGCAAGGGAGCTCAGAGAAAAGAAGTTTATGAAAATTATATCCCTTGCTCCTGAGGTAATATAATAGAACGGAAACATATGCTTAAGATAAAGAAAAATGACACAATTGTGGTACTCGCGGGTAAGGACAAGGGTAAAACCGGCAAGGTACTGAAGGTGTATCCTAAAACTCGAAAGTCTATTGTTGAGGGCATAAACTTTGTGAAGAAGCACGCAAGGAAAACCAGAGAGGACCAGAAGGGTGGAATTATTCAGAAAGAAGCCCCTATACATATTTCTAATATCGCCGTGTTTTGTAAAGGCTGCACCAAGCCAACAAAGGTCGGATACAATATTTTGAAGGATGGCACAAAATCACGATACTGCAAAAAATGCAACGAGGTTTTCTAATGAGCAGAATGCTTGAAAGATACAGAAAAGAAATTGTTCCGGAGTACATGAAACGGTTTAATTGCAAGAATGCGCACCAGGTTCCTTCGTTGAAAAAAATAGTCATCAACGTTGGAATCAAGCAGGTTCACTTGGATGATAAGATACTTAACGCTATCCAGGATGGACTTGCCAAGATTACGGGACAGAAGCCCGTCGTTCGTAAGGCAAGGATGGCTGTTGCGGGTTTCAAGCTAAAGCAGGGCTCGCCATGCGGCATAAAGGTAACCCTTAGACGTAAAATGATGTACGAATTTTTTGATAGGTTGATAAGCGTAGCTATACCAAGAATAAGGGATTTTCGAGGATTGCCTGAAAAGTCATTTGACGAGAATGGTAATTACTCCTTTGGCTTAACCGAGCAGTCAATCTTCCCGGAAATCGATTTCGATAAGATAGCGGTGACACACGGAATGGATGTAAGTATTGTAACGAATTCAGGTTCAAAGAAAAATACGTACGAGCTTTTGAAATTGTTTGGTGTCCCGTTTAGAAAAGGGTAAAAAAGATAATGGCTAAGACTTCATTAGTTGTAAAGGCAAAAAGAGTACCTAAATTCAAGGTAAGGGGATATTTTAGATGTCAGTTATGCGGCCGGCGACGGGGTTACATGCGGCGGTTTAAGGTTTGCAGAATCTGCTTTAGAGAACTTGCCTCCAGAGGCGAGATTCCCGGTGTCGTAAAGGCAAGCTGGTAGCTAACAATGCTTCTAACTTGATGTTTTGTTAAGGAGGAATTTGAAGTGGCGATAACAGACCTAACCGCGGACATGTTTACAATGATACGGAATGCGAGTAAAGCACGCAAGGTGGCCGTAGAGATTAAGCGATCTAACTTGTTGGAAACTGTGCTTAAAATTCTAAAGGATGAGGGTTTTATTTCAAATTTCAAGCCCATTCAAGACAAGAAGCAGGGCTTGATAAAGGTTTACTTGAAGTACAACAAAGATAAGCAACCGGCCATCATAAATTTAAAAAGAATATCAAAGCCAGGATTAAGAGTTTACAAGCCGTATAAAAGCCTACCACGCGTTCTTGGTGGCGTAGGAATAGCCGTATTATCAAC
>JABMRN010000236.1 GCA_013202515.1 Candidatus Omnitrophota bacterium
CTTTAGAAGAAATCAAAAAGATGTATGGCGAAGAAAAAATAGCTACCGATATTACAGAGGAAAAAAAGATCATAAAGGTCAGAGTCGAAATTAAGCATAAGCCAAAAGAATAATCGCTTTTTGATATACCGTCGAAAGCATGAAGCACAGAGGATAACAAGGCAGGTCAAAAAATGACCTGTCTCGTTTTATTTCTTAAGTGATCTTAGACCGTTTCAGAAATCCTGTTGAACCTGCTACCAAAACTGAACTTAGACCTGTACCCGCCGCAAGTAAATGCTTGTGGCGATTTTTGTTTAGAGGTATAATTTGAGAAGAGATACAAGTAGCGAACCAATGAGAATAAAGTAATATGAAAAATAAAATAAATTCCACTGTTGTTTTTCTGATCCTGCTTTGCCTCGTAGTGTTTCCACTAAAGGCACAGGCAGTTGAGGCTGGATTTTATCCCGCACAGGTGAAGGATATCTCTGACCGCGCGTATGAGAGGGCAGTGATAGGCCTTTTAGACAACGCTAAGGAGTCAATTACCATCTCGATGTTTATATTAAGACCCGGTGAGAACGACAAACATACCATAAACCGCCTGATGAAAGACCTTGAAGAGGCATTAGGAAGAGGTGTAGCGGTTAGAATATATCTTAATACAAAAGGATGGGGAGGGGACCCCTTAGCCGCCGAAATTAGGCAGGGCAAAGCGTTTGATGTTTTACGCGCAAAGGGCGCTCAAATTTATCTGGCTCATTCCCGATACATGCTTCACGATAAAATGATTATAGTAGACTCACGTTTTGTTGTCATAGGTAGTACCAACTGGAGTATAAGCGCCCTAACGGACAACTTTGAGTCAGCAGTGCTCATAGATTGCCCAAAATTAGCTGAAGAGCGCCTGAAACGCATGGAAACTATCCATCTCTATGGTGAAGACTTAAGGAGCCCACCACAGATTAGCGTGAAGGAAATGAGCTCTCTTCCGGACATGATTAAACTACCCCGGGCGCTTATGAATAACGAGCGCTATTTTCCTGAAATGATAAGAGTTCGCGCCAATCGGGCGATGGATCTTTATCTTTTGCTTATCGCGGAGTCCTATAGACGCAAATTAAAAAAATTCTCTATCTCCCTTGAAAAAACAGCCGGCGAATTAGGCCTCCCTAAAAGCTGGGATGCCACGGCATTAAGGCGTCAAGTAATAAAATCTTTACGAAAGCTTAAAAACACATATGGCCTCATAAATGTCCAGTTCAAACACTCCCGCGCGGCAGAAATAGAACTAGTTAATGTAACGGGGGAGACATTTTCTGTTAAAAATAGCTTTTTTGAGGCGTCATTCCTCACTGCTAATCGCCAGAATAAGAAATTTATTCTTCTCGTTAAGGCATATCTAAAAGATGAGGGAAAGGATATAGCTGATTTTAGCTACAGCGAACTCGGCCGGATGTTTAATATAGACAGAACCACGATTAGCGAGGGGTTGCAGAAATGAGAAAAGAGGATGATACTAATTTCTTCTGCACATCGTTACAAGCAGACGATATCCCATTATTATGCCTTCACAAACCAACTGGGTAAGGCTATTGTAATCATTTAGGCCGCATTTTTCCAGGCCCATATAATACTTATATCTATCTTCAATTGTTATTACTACCGGAGCAAATGCCTGGCTCAAAAGCTGTGTAATCATAATTAGGCGCCCAACCCTGCCGTTACCATCAAAGAAGGGGTGTATTATTTCAAATTCATAATGGTTTCTGGCTATTTTATCCAAGAGATCTTTACCATAAGAGTTTATTTTTTTAATAAATCGACCCATTCTAAGTGGTACATCTTGAACGGAAGGAAGTTTTGTTTCAGAATTTGTTAAGTTAACATATCCCGTTCGATATTTACCGGGTAGTTTATTATTAAAATTGTACATGACTATCTCATGAAGTTTTAAAATGTATTCTTTGTCGATTTTAAAATCCGGACGGATAACTTTGAGCATAAATTGCATGGCATTTTTGTGATTTACAGCTTCCAATACC
>JABMRN010000237.1 GCA_013202515.1 Candidatus Omnitrophota bacterium
CGCGTTCTTGGTGGCGTAGGAATAGCCGTATTATCAACGTCGGCCGGCGTTATGACAGCAAAAGATGCACGCGCAAAAAAGGTGGGCGGAGAAGTAATTTGTTACGCATGGTAACCAAGTAGAGGATACAATGTCTAGAGTAGGAAAGAAACCGATTAACATACCAACAAGTGTCAAGGCAAGCATTCAGGATTGTATTATCAAGATAGAGGGTCCAAAGGGAAAGCTTGACATTACCGTCGAAAAAAGATTTAAGGTCTCCCTAAAAGACAAGGTTCTTATTATTGAAAGGCCATCAGAAGAAAAAGATGTAATTTCAAGGCACGGACTTTTTAGGAGCCTAATCCAGAATATGATCAAGGGTGTTAGCGAAGGATATTCCAAGCAGCTTGAGATAAGAGGCGTTGGTTTCAAGGCGCAAGTTCAAGGAAAGAACCTAACGATGCAGCTTGGTTATTCTCACCCTATTAACTATGAGATCCCAGAAGGCATAGAAATAAAGGTGACCAAGCAAACGCAACTTGAGGTTTCAGGGAGGGACAAGGCGAAAGTTGGTGAGGTAACTGCGGAAATACGAGATTTCTATATTCCCGAACCATATAAGGGCAAGGGCATAAGATATGTTGGTGAATATGTAAGGCATAAAGCAGGGAAAACAGTAGCATAACGATTAATACGGGAAAGATATGGGACTAAAAGGCATAGCATTAAGGCGCAAGAGAATAAGACGAAAGATTATTGGCACAAAAGATCGTCCGCGTCTCTGTGTTCACAGAAGCATTAATCATATTTGTGCACAGCTTATTGATGATATCGAGAGCAAGACCCTGTTTTCAATGTCCACCAATTCCAAGGAGATTAAAGATAAAACGAAGTCCTTCGGAAATGTCAAGGCCGCAAGTCTTTTGGGTGAAGCCTTTGCTAGCGGTGCATTGAAGAAAGGATTTTCGGCAGTTGTTTTCGATAGATCAGGGTATCAATATCACGGCAGAGTGAAAGCGCTTGCCGATAGCTGCAGAAAAAAGGGATTAAAATTTTAATAGATTAAAAAGGGGAATAAATGGCTGCGGAAAGAAGATTTAAACCAAAAAGTAAAGTCGAAGATGATGCAGACAAGCTGTTAGAAAAAGTTGTTCATATAGGAAGAGTTGCCAAGGTGGTAAAGGGAGGTAGGCGTTTTTCGTTTAACGCCATCGTTGTAGTTGGAGACGGAAAGGGCAACGCGGGCTGTGGTTTCGGCAAAGCTAAAGAAATTGCTGATGCCATCAGAAAGGCGCTAACGAATGCTCAGAGATCAATGTTTCTAGTGCCACTTAAGGGAGCAACGATTCCACACGAGGTCATAGGGAAATTTAAGGCAGGGAAGGTTTTGTTGAAACCTGCCGGACCAGGTACTGGCGTTATTGCAGGTGGTCCTGTCAGGGCAGTATGCGAAGTTGCGGGAATCAGAGATATTTTAACTAAAAGTTTCGGATCTCAAAATCCAACTAATGTTGTAAAGGCAACATTGGAGGCATTTAAGATGCTGCGGCTTTATCGAGAGAAATAAATGAAACTTTCAGAACTAAAGTCACCAAAAGGATCATTAAAGCGGAAAAAACGTCTAGGGCGAGGCGCAGGATCAGGCCATGGCAAGACTTCATGCCGCGGACACAAAGGTCAAAAATCGCGGTCCGGATCAGGTCCCCATGTGGGATTTGAAGGAGGTCAGATGCCGCTGATTCGTAGAATTCCTAAAAGAGGCTTTACGAGCAAGAATCGCCTTGTTTATCAAATTGTTAACACGAAGACTTTGAATGCATTTAAAAAAGATTCGACTGTAGACGCACAGGCTCTTAGCGAGATGGGCATCGTTAAGGCTTTAGATGCTCCTATCAAGATACTTGGAGATGGAGAACTTTCAAAGGCGCTAACGGTTAAGGTAAGTGCCTTTTCTGCATCAGCTAAGAAGAGAATCGAAGAGGCAGGAGGAAAGGTAGAAATTGTTTCAGGCCGTTTTTAATTTATTCAAGATACCCGATTTAAAGAGAAAGATCCTGTTTACGCTGGGACTTATTGCGGTATACCGCATAGGTGCATTCGTTCCAACTCCCGGAATAGATGGCGCCAAGCTCATGCAGTTCTTTGACAACATTGCCAAAACTCAAGGTGGCACCTTGTTTGGCATTATGAATATGTTTTCTGGAGGCGCGATGCAGAGGTTAACTATATTTGCATTGGGTATTATGCCGTATATATCCGCTTCTATCATACTTCAGCTATTGACCGCTGTTATACCTGCCCTTGAGAGACTTTCGCGGGAAGGTGAAGCAGGACATAAAAAAATTATACAATATACGAGATACGGAACTATATTTCTAGCAGTTATTCAGTCTTTCTTCATTGCTCTATGGCTTGAGAATCCAGCGAGGTTCCAGGGGCTTCAGATTGTGCAGTATCCTGGCTTGTCATTTAGGTTGCTTACGGTGTTAACGCTTACTACGGGAACTGCCTTTATAATGTGGCTTGGGGAGCAAATTCAAGAGTACGGAATCGGAAACGGTATTTCTCTGATTATTACTGCCGGAATAGTTTCAAGGTTACCGTCTGCAATATTTCAGCTGATTTCGCTGGTATCTCCTTTTGCACCTGAAAAATCTCAAATTGACATGCTTAAGCTTTTGCTCATGGCAATAATGCTTGTGGGTGTTATCGTTGCGGTAGTTCTAATAACGCAAGGCCAACGAAAAATACCTATACAATATACAAAGAGGGTTATCGGCAGGAAAATCTACGGTGGCCACAGTACCTTTATACCTCTTCGCGTCAATCAGGCAGGGGTTATACCGATCATATTTGCGCAGAGCATAATATTGTTTCCGGCGACAATAGCAGGCCTTGTGCCCAATCAAGCGGTACAGTCAGTTGCTAACGCTCTGATGAGGGGTCAGCTTCTATATAATGTTATATATGCGGTGCTTATTATATTTTTCTGTTATTTCTATACGGCGATTACATTTAATCCTGTAGATGTAGCAAATAACATGAAAAAATACGGCGGTTTCGTTCCCGGAATACGGCCAGGAAAACAGACAGCAGAACACTTGGATTTCATAATGACCCGAATAACGCTGCCTGGAGCTATGTTTCTTGCCGTAATAGCGGTTTTGCCGACGATTATATCAAAAGCGCTTAAGATACCATATTTAGTAGCAAGTTTTTTCGGTGGCACAGGACTTCTTATTATTGTCGGTGTTATGCTTGACACCATGCGTCAGATAGAAAGCCACCTTCTCATGCGGCATTATGAAGGCTTCATGAAGAGGGGAACAGTACGGGGTCGAAGGTGAGATTGGTATTACTGGGTCCACCAGGCGCCGGAAAAGGCACGCAGGCAGTTGTTCTTTCAAAGAATTATAAAGCATTACACGTATCTACAGGGGATATGCTAAGGGATGCGCTCAAAAAAAAGACAAAGTCAGGCATCCTTGCCAAAGATTATATGGAGCGCGGAGAACTCGTTCCCGATGAGATAGTAACAAAGATTGTTTCAGAGAGGATCTCGAAAGCAGATGCTAAACAGGGATTCATACTGGATGGTTTCCCGCGCAATAAGAACCAGGCTGTTGATCTGGATAGAGAGCTTAAAAACTTAGAAATATCTCTTGATATGGTGCTCTATTTTAAGACATCAGAGTTAACCTCGGTCGAGAGATTGACTGGCAGAAGGGTTTGTCCGAAATGCGGGATAAACTACCATGTTAAGAATAGACCACCAAAAAATAACAACCTTTGCGATACGTGCAACGTTATACTGGTACACCGTAACGATGATAAGGTTGAAACAATTAAAAAGCGCTTAGAGGTGTACGACCGAGAAACCAAGCCTCTTTTAGATTACTACAGCGAGTCCGGATTGCTAAGAGAGGTCTCGGGCAACTTGGACGTTGATGGATTGTTTAGAATATTACAAAACCTCTTTAAGAAAGAAAATGTTGCTTAAAAATGATAGAAGTAAAGTCTTCCGACGAGATCGAAAGAATTAGAATCGCAGGAAGAATCGCGCGTAAAGCGCTGGATGCTCTTTGCAATAATGCTAAAATTGGCAGAAGCACCGCAGAACTTGATAGGATTGCAGAAGATCTAATCTTGAAAGAAAATGGGACTCCTGCATTTAAAGGGTATAAGGGATTTCCAAATGCAACCTGTACGTCTGTAAATGAATCTGTTGTTCACGAGATACCCTCGAAGAGGATTCTAATAAACGGTGACATTGTGAGTTTTGATGTAGGAGTAGGCTATAAGGGTTTATATGCAGATGCTGCCATAACCGTGGGTATAGGCAGGATCTCCGAAGAGTCCAGAAGGCTAATAGATGTTACCGAAAATTCTCTTTATGCTGGAATTGACACAGCAAGGGCTGAGAAGCGAATCTCCGATATATCACACGCAATTCAGAGCGTAGTGGAGTCTAAAGGTTTTAGCGTGGTGAGAGTGTTCGTGGGGCATGGCATAGGAAGGAAGCTTCACGAAGAGCCTGAGATACCGAATTTCGGTGAGCCAAATCGAGGTCCAAGAATTAGAGAAGGAATGCTATTTGCAATAGAACCGATGGTGAATGTTGGTGGAAGCGACGTAAAAATATTAGATGATGGATGGACAGCAGTTACCAGAGACGGTAGCCGCTCGGCCCATTTTGAGCATACGATAGTCGTAACTAGTGGAAAACCAGAGATATTAACACAGTAGACCAAAAAGGAACAAATAGTGGCAAAAGAAGAAGCGATAATAGTAGTTGGAACGGTGCTTGAGACGTTACCCAATGCGATGTTCAGGGTGGGGATCGAAAATAATCACAAGGTATTGGCACACGTTTCGGGTAAAATGAGAATGCATTTTATAAGAATATTGCCAGGTGACAAGGTAACGATGGAGCTATCCCCATACGATCTTACACGGGGACGGATTACCAGAAGAGATAAGTAGAGGATAACGTAATGAAGGTTCGATCAAGTGTAAAAAAAATATGTTCAAAGTGCAAAGTTGTTCGTAGAAAAGGTGTCGTACGCGTTATATGCAGTGACCCAAAACACAAACAAAGACAAGGTTAGTAGTTAATTTAGGGAGGAGTAATTGTGCCTAGAATAGTGGGAGTTGACATACCAAAAGAAAAAAGGATTGAGGTTGCGCTCACCTATATATATGGAATAGGTCCTAAGACCGCCCTTAATATCTTGAAGAATTCAAACGTAAAGGTAGGTACAAGAGCAAAGGACCTTAACGAGGACGATGTTTCGAGGATTACCGGTGTAATTCAGAAAGAATATAAGGTTGAAGGTGATTTGAGGCGTGAGGTAACAGCAAACATCAAAAGACTGATGGATATCGGTAGCTATAGGGGTTTTAGGCACAGGCGAAGCCTGCCTGTCAGGGGTCAGCGAACTAAAACAAATGCAAGAACTAGAAAGGGCCCCAGAAAAACAGTTGGCGTTGTAAGAGAAAGACCGACAAAGAAGCCAGTAGGTGCATAATTAACAAGGAGAGTATAATTGGCTAAAAAGAAAGAAAAGCTGAA
>JABMRN010000238.1 GCA_013202515.1 Candidatus Omnitrophota bacterium
ATCTAACACAGATGTTAAGACTGATATTATACCAAAATATTGCATATTGTAAACAGAGAATTAGAAGTGCGAGAGGAGGGAGTCGAACCCTCAAGCCTTAAAAAGGCATACGGTCCTAAGCCGTAAGCGTCTGCCAGTTCCGCCACTCTCGCTCATTCATTAATTTTGCTTTTTCAAATTTGCGTTTTAAGTATGCTACTTTGGGAGAATAATAAATAAAACCTGCTATTCTATAGGAATCGCTTTTGTAATACTTCAGCTGGTACGCTCTCGCTATATTCCCTATTGACCCCTTTATGTTTAATCGCATTGTTAATATTTTCTTTAGCCATTCAAGGAAATATTTGCTTCCGGAAGTAATTCTTATTCTGAATTGCTTTCGTTTACTCTCTGGATGTAGAAAATAATCTATGCATCCATCGCCATCGATTATACCCCTCAAAAAATCTGCAAAATAAACTGGCGGTATTAGAAGCGCCTTAATACTTTTACTTTTGTTTGGACTCAATCCTATGTCTGTTAAAAAATTATACAACTTAACATTTCCGAACTGCACTACATAATATTTCTTTTCCTTATCTTTAGCATATCCACTTGTTTTAAGTGAAATCTTATTTTTTATACCTAAACATTCTTTAAATGTCTCGATCAAATCTTTATCTTTTGAGACAAATGTAATGTGTCTTTTGTCAATAGATAAACTGCCGTCTGCAGTTATTAATCCTATAGCATATGCAAGTCGACTATTCCAGGCGATACTTTTCATAACTTATTTGCCCATAACTCATTGCGCGTCTGCCAATTCCGCCACATCCGCTGAATTTCTACCTGCTCTCGTCCTGCGTACTCGCAGGGCCACATCCGCGAGTTTCTGGAGATTATTATACCGTAGACGGCGCGTTTGTTCAAGGCAATAAAAGTCGAATGTATTAGCAAGATTAAAATGTCCGGTTCTTAGCAAAGTAGAAATGTCCGGTTTTCATGTTTTTGTTAGTAGTAGCCCTTTTTCTTTTTGGGCACCTTTTTCTTTTTGTGAATAACTGTTAATATGTGGATATCTCCGGTTGAAAAAGGCGCCTTTTAACGGGTGATCCATAGGCGGATGCCACACCTTTTTTATTCTGAACGTATAGGGCTTTTTAGCCTCCTTTCTTACTGGCCTCCGGGTTATCTGTTTGTATTTTAACGCTTTGTCCTTGTGCACTATAAGCATCCTGCCGTTTATCCTTTCTTCAACCATAACCTTCTCGGTATGTACTTTATCAAGTATGTGGTAGAGCTTTGTATTATGCGCTACGGTAGAATCCTTGTTTAGGCCGCGTGGGGTCTTTATGCAAAGGCTTTTATCAAGATCTGTGC
Source organism: Candidatus Omnitrophota bacterium (assembly GCA_013202515.1). Taxonomy (GTDB): domain Bacteria; phylum Omnitrophota; class Gorgyraeia; order JABMRN01; family JABMRN01; genus JABMRN01. Next base: position 1,360 of record JABMRN010000238.1, read on the forward strand.
TTTTCGGTGCAGGCCTATGCAAATCACCCTTTTCTAGAGCTTCAACACTGAATCTTTTGTTGAATATCGGCAAGTAATCTTTTAGGAACTTGTTGCCCTCTTCAATGCTTTTAATACCTCTTAATCGCATTTCTTTTATGACTCTATCCTGGAATGTCCTGAATAACCGCTCTATCCTTCCCTTGGCCGGAGCCGAACGCGCGAAGATAGCATCTACCCCCAACTCATCAAGAGCCCTCTGTACCTGGCTTTGAGGCTCTCTATTATTCAATTCATCCTCTATCGAGGACTTTTGGGATGATTTATACGTCGAGTGCCTATCCAGATAAAGCTTTTGAGGAAGACCGTATTTCTTTGCATAGTTCTTAAAGCTTGCCATAAAGGGGAATGTACCTTCGTATTCATGGAACTCGGCAAATACCCTGCTATTGGCGTCATCTATATAGCCCATGAGCACGCACTCAGGACCTCTACCTTCAAACCAGTCATGGTGAGAGCCATCTGCTTGTTCCATTTCGCCATAATGGTGTTTTCGTTCCCTCCAGTTGCGGTGGGGCCTCTTCTTGCGGGTACCGTAGACCATGCCTTCATTTTTAAACCAGCCCCTCAGGGTTTCCCGGGATAGCTTTATTTTGTTTATTTCAAAGAGCTTTTCACTTGCAAGAGTAGGACCAAATCCTTCATATTTTGTCTTGCATAGTTTGATAGCTTTGTCTTTTGCGGCCTCTTGGAAGGATCTTGATGATGGTTTTCCTCTGGACCTGTGCACTATGCCTCTATCGCCCTCTTCCATGACTCGCTCTTCTATTCTTCTTACTTGCCGTGTACTTAATCCCAGAATCTCACTTGCCTTTACCTGCGCTATGGTCTCATCGATTACTCTGTGAATCACATTCAACCGCCTTAGCTCCTTCTGGCTCATTGCTATTATGTCCCTTTCCTGCATAATGCCCTCCTTTACGAGTAAGCATTATAGCATTTTGAAAGCGGACATTTTCATTTTGCTAGAAGCGGACATTATTATATTGCGTTAACACACTAAACGGGGACGGTATTGAGGCTTAGGCAACTAATTGTTTGACAGGATTGAAGGAGCGGCGGTGGATCGGCGAAGGGCCATGCTTTAGAAGAAGACGCATGTGTTCTTTTGTGCCGTAGCCCTTGTGGCGTGAAAAGTTGTAGCGGGGGGACTTTTCGTGGTATTTGAGCATTATCTTATCGCGCGTAACCTTGGCTATTATGGAGGCGCAGGCAACCGACAGGCTTTTTG
>JABMRN010000239.1 GCA_013202515.1 Candidatus Omnitrophota bacterium
ATCCAGAACCGTGTATTCACCGCGAAGATAAAAAGGAACCATTATCTTATGCTTGAAAATACCTTCGTGGACATGACCAAGCGTGCTGCCGGCCTTTACCTTATCTTTTTTTCTTACGTTTGGTTTAAATTCCCATTTTTTCTTAAGAGATATCGCCCTTAGCTCTACTCCTACCGGCAGGAAAAATCCGAATTTTTCAGCAAGCTCGGGAAGGGGATTCTGCAGTCCATCATATATCTGCGAGAGTAGTCCGGGCCCAAGCTCTACCGAAAGCATTTTTCCAGAAAATTCTACAGTGTCGCCGACCTTGATGCCTTTGGTATATTCAAAAACCTGGAGATAGGCGATGTTTCCTTCTATCTTGATTACCTCGGATTTGAGGCGTTTATCACCTATAAGCGCATAAGCCACTTCGTTCTGGATGATGTGGTCATCTAATTCTACGCTTACCATGTTGCCGTTTATGGAAATGATTTTCCCTAGATTCTTAGCCATAGCTTACCTCGCACATCTCTTCAAAGACTTCTTTTCCCTTATCCCTGTCAAAGGAATCCAGCCTTTCTTTTGCCTGAAGCTTAAGATAATAAACCAAAAGCGCCCCTATATCAAAATGATGTCCGAATTCAAGTTCTTGTATAAAAAACCATCTTTTTTTCTGTATTTCTTTTTCCATAAGCAGGGGAGTGGTTTTATTAAAGACCTCTAGGAATGAGGGCGGTATCTTTTCGTTTAAATTATTACGGCGTGCCTGTCTAATGCGGGCAAGTTCTTCCCGAAGCTCAAGGTCGAACCCCTTCCATCCTTTTATTAAATCCGGGTCGTCTTTCTTGATTTCAGTATCGTTAATGTCAACGTCTTCTAATTGCCTAAAATCTTCGGCACTGAGCCATTTTTTGGACTCTTCAAGAAATTCTTCTCGTGTAATAGGCGTATCTTTTTCAAAATCAAGATACGGCAAGGAAGCTATCAGATAATAATACTTATCACCCATTAAGTTTTTCCTCCGCCGAGGCCAAGATCAATATCTAAGATTTCTACTAACTGGGGATTTAGGTATCTTGCAAATGCCTCTGCAATTGCTTCATCGCTAAAATCAAAATAAGAGTCCTTGCCCTTTTCCCCGATACGAAAACCCTTCTCTATGCCTTTGACCGGCGTAAGTGTAATGTGTTTTTTTGCTTCCTGGCTTAAGGCGTCAAAAAGATATTTCTTTAGCTTTTCCTTGTCTTCTTTGCTGAGAAGAATATCAACATCGAGCTCTTGGTCCTTCCTAAAATTGCTCAATGTCTTTACGATGATCTCTTTTAAGACATCGCTTTTTAGCTGGTCGGCTACCTTTTCCTTAACAACTCTTTGGAAAAACTCTATAACCCTTCCTCTTAGAGTAAGAAGGATGTCCCTTGCAGCCTGCTTAAGTGCCTTTTCTTGTGTTTTCTTAAGCTGGCTTACGCAAAGTTCCGCTTCTTTTATTATTTCAGCCTTTTTTTCTTCGGCATCGCGGATAATCCCGTTTGCTTTTTCCTTGGCCTGATTAATGATGGAGTTAGCGTCTTTTTCAGCCTTATCAACGCCCTCTTTTTTTATTTTTTCTATTAAATTATTCAGCTCTATTTCCATAGCAAAACTCCTTAAAATTGGTACCTCTGGTACATAATTATCTATTTATTGTAGGATATACTCAACAATGGCTTTTGTCAAGGTCTGGTTTTGCGGGAACCGGGCTTGGTAATGGGAATGTTCTTCTTGCATAGGGGGCATTCTTCATTCTTAAAAACAGGGATGTCTATATCGATCAGGCTTTTTGCCTCACAGCCAAAATCTATTTTTTCTTTTGCTCTGTTCACAATAGAGCCGACCGCTATTGGCCTTGCACCGTGAGCATTCACAACCTCAAGCACCTCTTTTGTGGAAAGGCCGGTTGTTATAACATCTTCGACGAGGAGCACCTTCTCGTCCTTGCCTAATTTAAAACCCCTTCTAAGGGTCATTTTTCCGTCGACCCTTTCTGTAAAAAGGCTCCGTACCCCAAGGGCCCTTGCTACTTCGTAAGAGACAACTACCCCGCCTATAGCCGGGGCTACTACGACATCCGGCTTTTTGTCACGGAATTTAGAAGCAAGCTCTTGACATAACTTTTCCGCGATATCGGGACGCTCTAAAAGGAGGGCGCATTGAAGGTATTTGGGAGAATGAAGCCCGCTTGAAAGAACAAAGTGGCCTTCTAGAATTGCCCCTGTGTCTTTAAAAACTTTAAGTATTTCTTCTTTTTTCATGGTTAATCGGAGATTTCCTCAAGTATCTGTTTTACTGCCTTAAGCGGTTTTCTCGCCTCAATGATGGGCCTTCCCACTACTATAAAATCAGAACCTGCGTCTATTGCCTCTTTTGGGGTCATAACCCTTTTTTGATCTTTTTTATCTAGCGCCCATTTCGGCCTTATCCCAGGTGTCACTGCCACAAAATTGTCGCCGAACTTTTCCTTTATCATGCGTACCTCTCTGGCAGAGGTAACCACTCCATCGAATCCGGAAGATTTCGCTGCCTGGGCAAGCTTTAAAACAAGCCCCTTAATTCCGCCTTTTACGCCGAGGGGGGATAAGTCTCTTTCATGAAGACTTGTTAGAACAGTCACTGCTATTAATATCGGTTTATAAATGTGCAGTCTCCTGGCCTCTTTGGTAACGGCCTCGGCGGTCCTTCGCATGGTTTCTTTGCCGCTTAGGGCATGCACGTTCAACATGTAAACACCAAGCTCAGTGGCCTTTCGTGCGGCATTTGAAACTGTATTGGGGATGTCCATATATTTGAGATCCAAAAAAACCTTGCCGCCGCTCTTATTAATATAGTTAATTATCCTCGGACCATACCGGGTGAATAAAATGTGTCCTACCTTAAAAACCTTGACGTAACCGGAAAGTCTTTTGACTAAGCGAGCAGCCTTTCTGTAGGAATCTACGTCGAGCGCTACTATGAGTCGCGGATCTTTCTTCATATCAATCTGTAATAATCCTTCCTATTAAATTGTTTATATTTTTTATTCTGTTTGTTTTTGCATAGTGCATTATACCATCTATCACGTTAGTTGCAACTGCCGGATTAATAAAATTTGCCGTACCCAGCCCGACAGCCGTTGCCCCGCATAGCATAAATTCAATCGCATCTTCTGCGCTCATGATGCCGCCCGATCCGATAATAGGGATCTTAACAGCCTGATACGCCTGGTGTACAAAATATAGCGCAACCGGCTTTATTGCCGGGCCGCTTAGACCCCCTACTGTGTTTGCTAGATTCGCTTTTCTAGAGTAGGCGTCGACGGAGATGCCAAAGATGGTGTTAATAAGCGATATTGCATCGCTTCCAGCATTCTCTGCTGCCTTTGCAATTTTCTTTATATCGGTAACGTTTGGAGTAAGCTTTGTTATAATGGTAAGCTTTGTCTTTTTTCTTACCCTAGAGACAACTTTGTTTACCGCAACCTCATCCTGTGCAATTAATCTTTTGGCCGTGGTCTTTTTACCGTGAATAACATTAGGGCACGAGAGGTTAAGCTCTATTGCCGACACGCAATTGTATTCGGATAGTCTTTCGGTGAGTTTTTCAAACTCTTGTATGGAAAAACCCGCAATACTTACTACAACATTGGTGCGTAGCTTTTCCAAAAAGGGAATTTTATTTTGGATAAAATCTTTTAGCCCCTTGTTCTCAAGGCCTATCGAGTTTAGCATCCCCGACGGTGTTTCGACAATACGCGGGGTGGGGTTACCATTACGTGGATTTAAGGTAACCGATTTTGTAACGATTGCCCCGAGCCTACTGATATCCACAAAATCCTTCATCTCTTCTGCGTAACCAAACGTCCCTGAAAGCGCCGTAACGGGATTTCTGAGCACCATTTTCCCAATTTTAACATTTAGCTTTTTCATTTTGGATTTATTTACCATATGATTTCCTTAGCGTTAAACACGGGCCCGTCCTTGCACACAAGTTTGTTGCCTGAGCATGTTTTAATAGCGCAACCCATGCAAATTCCTGTACCGCAGCCTAAGTATTCCTCCATCGATACCTGACAATATGTTTTATACTTGCCTGAAAGCTTTGCTACTGCCTTTAGCATGGGCTTTGGACCACATGCACAGATGCTACACCCACTCTTCAACAAATCTGTCACTAGTCCCTTGTGACCTTTTGAGCCATCCTCTGTTGCAACATGTACCTTTAATCCTAATTTTTTAAAGTCGCCATCGCAAACAACGTATTTTTTACTCGAGGCGCCTATGAAAACGCTTATCTTTAGTCCGAAAGTTTTTAGGTTTTTGGCCAATGCATACAACGGGGCTACCCCATGTCCTCCAGCAATCAACGCAACCGAGGAACTGCCGGAGGAAAGGAGTGATTTGATATCGAATCCGTTGCCAAGTGGACCAAGAACATCAAGCATCTCGTCGGGTTTTCTTTCGGAGAGTATCTTGGTCGCCTTTCCTACAACTTTGTATAAAATCTCGATTTTAGAACCTGCTATTTTGTGCGCACCGAACGGCCTTCTCAGTAGTGGATCGTATGATCCCCCTACCTTGACGTTAAAAAACTGGCCCGGATTAACTTTTTTTGCACCCTTCGGCGTCCTAAAGGCTAACACGTGATGATGCAGCGCTATTTTTTTGTTAAAAATTATTTTTGCTTTAAACTGCTTCAAAATAACTCCATCTGTTTTTCTTTTGTTTCTAGGGCGCCTTTGAGCATCTCTACCTTTCCGTATTGTCCGTCGTAACCCGGAAGCACACAGACATTTCCTGTTCTTGCGTTAATAATGCCTCTGGCTATCTTTGGAAGACAGCTATCTTCTAGTTGTTTTTCCGGCATTTCAAGAAGTATTTCGAATTCCGTTCCCAATTTATCAAGGAGCTTATTGTATTCCCTTTTAACCGAGACGCTTTCGGCCCCGACGCTTAAGGCCTCTGCGATTATTTCAATAAGGGGAACCATGTTCTTAAATCCTGGGGCATTCTCCAGCACAAAACCCTCGTCTCTATCCGAGAGCTTTTCCACTCTCTGCATTACCCCAACAGTAGCTTTTCTGCCGCAGGTAGGACATCTGTAATTTAAATCGCGCGACTCCTTCGGGGAAAGCCTGGCATGGCACTTCCTGTGGCCGTCCCAGTGATACTTTCCTTCTTCCGGATAAAATTCAACCGTATAGAGGAATTTATTTTTATCTTTTGTTTTTAAGATTTCTATAAGCTCTTTGTAGCCGAACCTTTCTTTAAAAACATTGGCCTCTCTTCCTATTTTGGACGGGGAATGCGAATCTGAATTAGAGGTGAGGCTTAATCTGTCAAGGGCTGACCACCGCCAGTTCATCTTGGGATCCGAAGATAGGCCCGTTTCAATGGCATAGATTTTTTCTGTCTGGTCACCGAAGCATTCCTCGATAGAATCAAATCCTGAATTTGCGCCAAAAAGGCTGAAGTGGGGCGTCCAAACATGGGCTGGTAC
>JABMRN010000240.1 GCA_013202515.1 Candidatus Omnitrophota bacterium
AAAGACAGGAACGGCTCAGAAGGTAGATGGGAGCGGGGTGTATTCAAAAGATAAATTTGTTGCCTCGTTCATAGGGTTTGCCCCTCTTGAAAAACCGCGCATTGCACTTGTTGTTTGCGTTGATGAACCGAAAGGAAATCATTTTGGAGGGACAGTGGCCGCACCCGCTTTTAAGAATATAATGCAACAGTCTCTTAGATACATGGAGATTTAGAGAGTGATCCCCGAAAACCTTAAATATAGAAACATTACTACCAACTCAAGGGATGTGAAGAAGGGTGATCTATTTGTGGCTGTCAAAGGTAATAATTTTGATGGACATGATTTTATTGATGAGGCTTTTAAAAAGGGCGCCATAAAAGCAGTAGTAGAAAATGAAAAATTTAAATCAAAAAATGTCATCGTTGTAAAAGATACAAGAAAAACGTTAAGCATGATCGCTGCTAAATTTTACGATAATCCATCAAAAGAACTTAATGTAATAGGTATTACTGGAACAAACGGCAAGACAACTACTTCTTTGTTGATTGACAAAATATTTTCCGATGCAGGTTTTAAAACAGGCTTAATAGGAACTATATTCTACAGGATTGACCGTAAGAAGTTCTCATCCGATATGACGACACCCGGTGCTCTTAGGGTAAATAAATTTCTGCGGATGATGGCGGACGCCGGCTGTGCGTACGCGATCTTAGAGATATCAAGTCATGCCCTTGAACAGGAAAGGGTAAAAGATGTAGGCCTTGATGTAGCCATATTCACAAATCTAACACGAGAACACCTTGATTACCACAGGGACCTAGATGGTTATTTTAGTGCAAAAACTAAGATTTTTAATAATCTCAAAAAGGGCGGGATTGCTGTCTTAAACGTGGATGATCCTCGCGTGGCGACGCTTAAGAAAAAAATTAAAGGAAAAGTATTAACTTATGGTTATCAATCCGGGGCAGATGTCAGGGCAACCGGCATAATAGCAGATATAAATGGCTCCAGCTTCCGGGTTCTTACGCCGGCTGGTAGAATAAGAATAAGCACAAAGCTAATCGGTTGTCACAATATATCGAATATCCTAGCTGCTATATCTACAGCTTTAATTTTGAATATTGATTTAGAGGATGCTGCGAATAGCATACGTTTATTCAAGAATGCCCCAGGTAGACTTGAGGCAGTTTGCATGGGGCAAGACTTTTCGGTATTCGTCGATTACGCCCATACTGATGATGCGCTTAAAAATGTTGTTTCGGCGCTCAGGAAATATTCTACAAATAGACTTATTACAGTATTTGGATGTGGTGGCGACAGAGATCGCACTAAGAGGCCTCGCATGGGCAAGATAGCGGCTAGGGCATCGGATTACACGATAATAACAAGCGATAACCCCAGGAGCGAGAATCCCTTACTCATTGCTAAAGAAATCGAAAAAGGCATAAAGGCTATAAGTTCAGAGTACAGCATAGTATTGGACAGGAAGCAGGCCATCAATCGTGCATTAAACATGGCCAATAAAGGCGATATCGTCCTTGTTGCTGGCAAAGGGCACGAAGAGGTGCAGATTGTAGGATCTAAGCGTTCGAACTTCAGTGACAGGGAAACAATAATGAAATTATTAAAAAAAAGGAAAAGTTTTTAACATGTTCTTAAAGGAAATAATAGAGGCATCGCGCGGGAAAACAGTCGGTTTTAAGAATATCAAAATCTGCGGCATATCGATTGATTCCAGAACGATAAAGAAGGGCGAAGCCTTTATTGCATTGGAAGGCAATCAATTCGATGGACACGATTTTGTTGATAAGGCCTTTGAGAAAGGTGCATCTTGTGCAATTATCAGCCGTAAGATTGGAAAAACGAAATCTAGAGCAATATTAGTCCCAGATACGCTGAGGGCGCTCGGTGATATCGCACGTTTTCATAGGTTAAAGTTCAATATTACGGTTATAGCTATTACGGGTTCAGCAGGCAAAACGACAGCAAAAGAAATAATCTGCCACATTTTATCAAAAAAATATAACGTTCATAAGAACGAGGGTACTAAGAACAATTTAGTAGGTTTACCTCTTACTCTGCTTGGCCTTAGGCCAAAGCACGACATGTGCATTGTAGAGATGGGTACAAATCGGCCCGGTGAAATAAAGAGACTTTCGGATATTGCCAGGCCTCAGGTCGGAATTATAACAAACATAGGACCTACTCATCTAGAGTTTTTAGGAGATGTAAAAAATGTTTTCAAAGAAAAGTTTGATCTTTTGGAAGCATTAAACGAGGAATCTCTCGCAGTTTTAAACGCTGACGATAATTTTTTGAAGAAAGCTAGGGCAAAGGGGAGGACTTTGTATTTCGGGCTTGAAAGACCGTGCGACTTTCGAGCGATAAACATTAGTACAAAAGCGGGTAATATCTCATTCACAGTTGGTAAGTATCATTTTAGAGCGCCGCTTTTGGGCAGACATAATGTTTACAATGCACTTGTCGGAATCGCGGTGGGGAAGGTATTTGGTATAAAGACAAAGGACATAGCGGGTCTTTTAAGCGATTTTAAAAACCCCTTCAAGGATAGGCTTACATGGTCTAAATGCGGTAAAATAGATGTGCTTAATGATAGCTATAACTCGAATCCGCTGTCATTTGTTAATGCAATTGACTCATTGGAAAGCTTTAGCAAAAAAAGGAGAAGGATTGTGATTGCAGGGGATATGCTGGAGCTGGGAAAAAAGTCAAAAAGACTTCATACTGAGATTGGAGCGCGAATTGCGGAGTCAGGTGTTAAGATTTTTCTTGCAACTGGAAAAAAGTCTCGTCATGCTTGTAGTGGCGCACTAAAAAAAGGCATGAAGAGTGTCAGCGTAATGTATTTTGATAATCAAGAAGATTTGATAAAAGCAATGCCTAAGGTTTTGCATAAGGGGGATGTGGTTTTAGTTAAGGGCTCGCGGGGAACTAGGATGGATCGGGTAGCGGAATGCTTGAGTAATTTTTCGTTAAAATGATCTATGAGAAAACAAATTTATTGAGGAAATATGTTATACCATTTACTTTACCCTTTGCGTGAATTGTGGTTCGGTTTTAATGTTTTTAAGTATATTACCTTT
>JABMRN010000241.1 GCA_013202515.1 Candidatus Omnitrophota bacterium
ATCATATACTGATTTCGTATGATAGCAAAGGGAATCTTATTACCGATAACCAGGGCTCATCGGAAATAAGAATATGTAATTTTGAATTTTTAAAGCGAATAGCCTAACCTGTTCACACCCTCTATATGTCCTCCTAGAGTAGTTTTTCTCCCAAGCAGATTTTGCTTGGGATTTATTGTTTTATAGGGTATAATATCTGGTGCCCAAACGGTGCCTCCTCCTCTCCATGTTTAACGATAAGGCTAGCAGGATGCAACAGGTCGCAGAGGTATTAGCAGAAGCAGCACTCAGGGCCCATAAGGAAGATTGCCAAAAAGCTGCCCCAAAAGGCGATTTATCGCCAATGTCTAGGTCCAGCTAGTTGGACATTCATATCTCTTAATTTCTCAAAGAGTTAGGGAATTTTCCGACAAGAAATACCGGACAAAATAGACAAGTTGCTTGAGGTATGGCCTCTCTAAACTCCAAAAATTGCTTGTTTATTGCTATAATGCTGCTATAATACATACCTGTAAATAGTGAGAAGTTCCTCCTCGGCTGATACGAAAGGGACCCGTTCCTAAGCTTACAGAAAAAAAGGAATGGTCCTCCCGTAGAATGGCTTACAGAAAGCCAGAAAGCTAAGGAAAATTTATCCGCCTCAAGACTTACCTTGAGGCTATTTTTTTCTCCGCATAAGTGGATAGAGGACATAAAAAAACGGAATCAGCCCATTGACGTTCTTTGTATAAGATTATAAAATATGCACTCTAGTACGAAGGAATTATACATACTTCCATTACATCATTTGGCTTTCTAAAAAGCAATACAAGTGCTACAATAACCTCCACCACAACGAGGTGGTAAGATGAGCAAAGAATAGACAAAATCCCAAGCAACTCTCAAACCCGAGGGTTGGTTTTTGTTTTGGGTACAGTTCTCCGATTGATTTTAGGACACTTCTCCGATTGATTTGAGAAACGGTCTGTATACTATGAAGAGTGGCTAAAGAAGCGGGAAAGAAGGGGTAGGGGTGTGTATAAAATATCTCTGTAAAGGGTGGAATGCCGAATCTCTTCTGTGCAAGACTTCAAAACCAGAAAAAAGACATAATTTTTACCTTTATCTTGACGTTATTACCCAACTATTACTCTTGACAAAAATGTTTAATTGGCGTAAAATAAAATAGAGGATAGAATATAAAGCGATGGGGCTCGCGTTATAATTACTGAATCTAATTGATTCAGGTGATGGCTCCTACTAACTAAAAAGTAGGAGTTTTTTTGATTTTGGGACCCTAGATTTAATGCTAATTTATACGCTATGACTTCTATAGCTGATGAAAATATTGTTAATTGCAATACATTACAGAGAAGATTATCTTACATATCTCCTCTCACTTATGGAAAAACAGAATATAAACAATACAATAACTACTAAGAAAAAGGGCGGTATAGAGAAGGGGGGAAAGCGATGATTATTAAGATTGGCATAGTTGCTGGTGAGATATGGCGTCTTTTGGAAAAAGAAGATAAGCTGCCTTTGCCTATGCTGCTTTCTAAGGTAGGAAAAGATATAGCTGAAAATGAGAATGTGGTTTGTATGGGTGTGGGGTGGCTTGCCAGAGAAGGCCATATTGTTATGGAAAAGGAAGATTCGGGCTATTCAGTATATTTGAGAAAACCATCCCCAAAGAAAATTTAGAATAAAATTACTAGAAGCTTTAGAGTTTGAATTATTAAAAATTAACCGTCAATCTGCTATTCTACTTCATGAAATAGGGATAGCATATTGCAGGTTGAAGAATTATCATATGGCTTCAAAATATTGGAGAAAATTATTAAAAATCACTTACTCGCATAGTTTCATAGCCGTCTATACAAAATGGGAATTGAATAGAATGGGTGAATATTTATGATTAAAGATATTAAAATCAAAAAATGGTACGAAGAGAATAAAGACCATAAGAAAAATGAAATAGCAAAGATATTAGGCGTGGAATATGCCCACTTAAAACTAAAAAACAATAGCGATCTTTATTTTACAAAGCATGGTTTGCCATTTATTGAAAACTTAAAGCCTGAAAATTTCTGGATAGACAAACGTTGGTTGGATAAAAATTCCAAGAGGTTACTAGGAACAGGTTGTGCTTATAGGGTCAAAACAAAAAAAGTTAATGGTAGACATAAGGATATTGTTATTAAGTGGAACCGCATGGGGCAGGATATTCCGGGTGCAGAGGATTGTGAAGAATTAATGAATGCTGAATTCAATAGCCCTTTTGAAGAAATTTCTTTAGTTATGGAGTTAAGAAATGCTATGCAGAGGTCTTCACCGAAGACAATCATACACAAGCCGTTAGCGATATACGTACCTTCGGAAAGGTCAGAATTATGGCAGACTGGTAGAAAAGAGTATAAAATGCAGTATAAAATCGAATCGCATAAAGAAGTGGTGCTAGATATTACTCGTTTATATGCGGTTATTTATGAATGGATTGTAGGGATAGATG
>JABMRN010000242.1 GCA_013202515.1 Candidatus Omnitrophota bacterium
GGGCCGGGTTGCGGTGGACACTGCATTCCCCTCGACCCTTTATATCTTTCTTGGAAGGCAAAAGAGCATGGTTTTGAAACAAGATTCATAGACCTGGCTTCATCAGTAAACGAGGAGCTGCCCGGATATACAACTGACCGGGTGGATTCAATTTTGGGCGGCCTTAAGAAGGGTATGGGTAAGTCAAATATACTTGTCATAGGCGTTGCATATAAAAAGGACGTAAAAGATTTGAGAGAATCCCCGGCTATTGAGATTATAAGCATTCTCCAAAAGAGAAGGGCAAAGGTTTCTTTTTATGATCCATATTTTCCTTATCTTAAAATAAACGGGATTAATTTAAAGCGTTCGAGTATAGATAAGAAAGCGCTCAAGAAATACGATTGCGCCGTACTCGTAACAGATCATTCAAGCGTAGATTACAAATATTTAGCAAAGCACATAAAACTTATTCTAGATACCCGAAATGTATTCGGTAAGCTTGGCATAAAATCAAAAAAAATAGTGAAACTGTAACAGGAGGAAGAAATGTATAACGCACACAAAAGGTATGCATTGTTTATTGGAAGGTGGCAGCCGTTTCATAACGGCCATAAATACCTTATTGACCAGGCATTGTCTGAAGGCAAACATGTCTGTGTTGCCATAAGGAACACGGAGATTTCGGAAAAAAATCCCTATAACGTTGAGCAGCGCAAAGAGATGCTTTGGAGGATTTATGGGGACACCGTTAAATCAATCGTGATTCCGGATATTGAAAGTATTAATATCGGAAGGAAGGTAGGCTACGGGGTAAACAGAATCGATCCCCCGGATGAGATTACCAAAATCTCAGGTACAAATGTTCGAGCCGGTAAAGATAGTAACATTCCTGAGGAAGTATCAGACTACATAAAGACCCTTAGAACAACGCTTTGGCTTACAGGACTTCCTTGTGCTGGAAAAACAACCCTGGCCAAAAGAATTAAAGAAGAGCTTGATAATAGGGGTTACAATACAACGCATCTTGATGGGGATGATGTGAGGGGTGCGCTCAATGCAGACTTAGGTTTTTCTGAAAAGGACAGAAAGGAGAACTTAAGAAGAATAGCACATGTCTCCAAATTATTCAACAAAAACGGTGTTTTTACCATCGCCTCTTTTGTATCCCCGAGTAATGAATTAAGAGAAATGGTAAAAGAAATCATAGGAAACTTCAAACTCATATATGTAAAATGCGATGTTGATGTTTGTGAAAAAAGAGACGTCAAAGGCATGTACAAGCGTGCAAGGCTCGGTGAGATACCCGAGTTTACAGGAATTTCTGCACCATTTGAGGAGCCAATAGACCCGGATATCGTTGTTGATACCGAGAAAAAAGATGTTGAGGAATGCGTAAAAGATATATTAAACGAACTTAATATCACAAAGGGAATGAAAGAGAGAAGTTTAGTTAAATGAAAAAAACCTATTTAGTAACAGGAGGAGCCGGTTTTATTGGTTCCAACATAACCGATCGACTTGTTAAAGAAGGCTTTAAGGTTGTTGTCTTGGATAATCTCTGTGAGGGCAAGCTTGAGAACATAGCCCCTGTGAAGGATAAAATCACCTTTATAAAAGGCGACATAAGAGAAGAAAAGGATCTGGATCACGCACTTAAAGGTGTAGATTTTGTTCTTCATCAGGCTGCTTTAAGGTCTGTTCCAAAGTCATTGGACAGACCCCTTGAGTATAATGACGTCAATGTTGGGGGCACCCTAAAACTTTTAATGAAGGCAAAAGAGCACGGGGTGAAAAAATTGGTATTTGCCTCTTCAAGTTCTGTTTATGGGGACAGGGATAATTTTCCCGAAAAAGAGAGCGATAGCGTAAATCCTATTTCGCCTTATGCCTCTACGAAACTCATGGGTGAATATTACTGCAGACTTTTTTCAAATAGCTTTGGTCTGGATACTGTATCTTTAAGATACTTTAACGTCTTTGGACCCAGGCAATCTCTTGATAATCAATATGCTGTCGTAATACCCAAGTTTATAACATCTATTCTTCGCAATGAATCACCGCCCGTTCATGGAGACGGTATGCAGGAAAGGGATTTTACTTTTGTAGATAATGTTGTTGAGGCAAATATAAAAGCAGCAAATACAAAGGGGATCTCCGGTGAAATATTTAACGTTGCATGTGGTTCTTCAAACAGCATTTTGGGTATTATTAGCGCAGTAAACAAGATTTTGTCTAAAGAAATAAAACCGGTGTTTGAGCCGACAAGAAAAGGTGACGTGAAAAAAACTCTAGCGGATATCACTAAACTTAAAACAAAATTGGGAATCAAGGATTTCATTCAATTTGAAGAAGGTCTTAAAAAAACGATAGAATGGTTTAAGTCAAAGGGGTAGGAAATATGAAGAAACGGGTACTAATAACAGGGGGAGCAGGATTCATAGGGTCACATTTGTGTGATTTGTTTGTGCGTAAAGGATATTCGGTTCTTTGTATGGATAACCTAATTACAGGTTCGAAAAAAAACATGAAACATCTTTTAAGAAACAGAAATTTTACTTTTATAAAGCACGATGTCAGTAATCACATAAGAATAAAAGGACCCATTTATTATGTGCTTCATTTTGCGTCACCGGCAAGCCCCATTGAATATTTGAAATACCCGATAAAGACGCTTAAGGTCGGGGCTCTCGGAACACATAATGCCCTGGGTGTAGCTAAGGCTAAAGGGGCCAAGTTTCTTCTAGCATCAACAAGCGAGGTCTATGGCGATCCGCTAGAGCATCCGCAAAGAGAAAGTTATTGGGGTAATGTTAACTGCATAGGTCCCCGCGGGGTTTATGATGAAGCAAAGAGGTTTGCAGAAGCTATAACAATGGCATACCATAAATCGCATAAAGTGGATACTAGGATTGTACGCATTTTTAACACCTATGGAGAGAGAATGAGAAAAAAAGACGGCAGGGCCATGCCTGCGTTTATAGATCAATGCTTAAAACATAGACCCAAAACAGTATTTGGAAACGGAAAGCAGACGAGGAGTATTTGCTACATCTCGCACATGATAGAAGGAATTTATAA
>JABMRN010000243.1 GCA_013202515.1 Candidatus Omnitrophota bacterium
ATGTATAGAATAGAAAGACCCCTGCTATATTTAGTTCTTCTTGTGCTTCTTTTGTTTGAAGCCTTAACAAGCTCCTTGACCGCATTTAACCAAATAAGGCCGGACCTATATTTGGTGCTTACAGTTTTTTTTGGACTTTTCTATGGCATCACTATTGGCATTGAATGCGGATTAATTTGCGGTTTTATAAATGATATTTTAGGAACGGGAGTCTTTGGAAGCAATATGTTGATTTTTGGTTTGCTTGGACTTATATGCGGAGCCGTTTCAGAGAAGGTATATAAAGAAAATTTCCTTGTACAGATGCTTATAACTTTTACCGCGTCTTTATTCATTTCTAACTTCCTTTTATTGCGCTCCATCAGTACAGCCGTTATTGCGCCTGTAGTAATTTTAATTCTGCGATTTTCATTGGGACATTTTTCGTTAAGTTCATTCCGGAGATAGGTGGCATGAGAGAAAGGATTTATCTCGGCGCAATATCAACAGCCTTTATATTTCTTTTGGGTGGACTTTTCTACGCGCAGATTCTTAAAGGCAGTTACTATAGAGAGCTCTCCGAACAAAACCGCATAGTCGCAATTCCCCTAGAAGCTCCGCGCGGAAAGATGTATGATCGTAATGGCGAAATTTTAGTTGATAACAGGATTTCTTTTAATGTTGGGGTGATTTATAGCGACGTAAAGAACGTAAATAGCCTTTCAAGTTTTTTAAATGAGACCTTAGGGAAAAAGGATTTATCTTCGGAATTTAGTAAAGCAAAAAAGAGACCTTTTGCGGTTACAGTGATAGTCGAAGACATCGGGAGAACAAATGCAATCATACTTGAGCAGTACAGAATTGATTACCCAGGCCTTTACATAACAACGAACCCGAAGAGAGATTACCCTCATGGTGCTGTTGCATCCAGCGTTATTGGCTATCTGGGCGAGATAAGCGAAGCTGATCTGGGCAAGTATAAATCATACGGCTATAGGATTATGGATTTGGTTGGCAAAAGCGGGCTTGAAAAGAGATATGACAGCTATCTCAAAGGAGTGAGGGGCGGCATGCAGGTCGAAATCGATTCGTTGGGCAGACAGGGAAGGCTCCTGCATATCAAGGAACCTGTTCCAGGAAAGGATGTGCATCTTACGATAGACTTGGGATTGCAAAAGTATTGCGATGAGATACTGGATTCAAAAAGAGGGTCTATAATTGCCATCAATCCTAAAAATGGAGAGGTTCTTGCTATTACAAGCAAGCCCAATTTTGATCCGTCAATTTTTATAAAATCTGGAAAGAAAACCGATGCTATCGAAATTCTCAGCAATAGAAGTGGAGAATACCCTCTGTTGAACAGAGCAATTTCATGCTCATACCCCCCGGGATCTATATTCAAAATTGTCATAATGTCTGCTGCACTGGAAACCAAAAAGATAAGTGCCCTTACTAGTTTTGAATGCAACGGGTTTTTTAAATTATCAAAGAGGAGATTTCGATGCTGGCGAGAAGAAGGGCACGGTATTCAAGCAGTCGAGGAAGCCTTAAAGAATTCCTGCAATGTATATTTCTATCAACTGGGTCTTCAGGCAGGCGTGGAGAACATTGCTAGATATGCAAAGAAGATGGGTTTTGGGTCCTCAACTGGCATTGACTTGCCTGGTGAGATTGGGGGTCTAGTTCCAAGCTCGCAATGGAAGAGGTCAGCGAAGAAAGAGTCGTGGTATCCCGGCGACACGGTCAATTATTCGATCGGGCAAGGCTATCTACTCGTTACGCCGATTCAGGTTGCCTGCATGATGTCTACAGTTGCAAATGGCGGATACCTGATCAAACCCTACATTGTTGAGAGCATAGGCGATATAGAGATTGCCGAACCAAAAAAAATTCCTGTTGAATTCTCAGACGAGACTATCATGCTTTTAAGGTCATCAACAAAGAAGGTAGTGAACGACAAGCACGGTACAGGTATGAAGGCCAAAATCAAAGACATTGTAGTGGCTGGCAAGACAGGTACTGCTCAGAATCCAAAAGGCAAGGCGCACGGATGGTTTTCAGGTTATGCGCCTTTTGAGGATCCAGAGATATGCGTAGTCGTATTTATAGAATATGGCGGCAAGGGTGGGGTAGAGGCAAGTATATTTGCACGCAAGGTAATTGAAAAGGCAAGAGAACGTGGATTGTTGTAATGATACTATCGAATCTTGGTTAGTCAAAGGAGTTAGATAGTGCGGAGAATAATTCGTGACAGTAAGCTATCATTCAGAAATCTTGATGGATTAATAATTTTATGCACGGCCTTTATTTTTCTTGCAGGGCTCTTTTTTCTTTTCAGCGCATCTAGTAGTTTATCCGGTGGTCTGGCAAGGGAGCTAGTTACGAGACAGGTTCTTTGGATGTTAGTAGGTATTCCAGTAGCAGTATCGATTCTGTTTATAGACTATCGCAGGATAGTTGATTTATCACCCTTTCTATACCTTTTAAATATAGCACTTCTTGTTTTAGTTCTTTTTTACGGCAATGTGCGGCTTGGGGCACAGCGGTGGCTTGTGGTAGGGGGATTTAGTTTTCAGCCGTCCGAGTTCATAAAGATAGTTTTTGTACTTATCCTTGCTAATTATATAGGGCACAGGAAAGATTCTGTTGAAAACGTATCCTCCATAGCGGTTCCA
>JABMRN010000244.1 GCA_013202515.1 Candidatus Omnitrophota bacterium
GCGGAAAAACAATCAACCTTATTGTTATAAAAAAGGAACGGGCAGACGCAGTTAAACTAGTTAAAAAAGTTAAGGAAGTCGTTGCAAACTTCCAAAAGACGGCCAAAGACAAGTTGACAGTTTACACTTTAAATGACCTGTCTATTTACTTAACTAGGCGGCTGAACATTCTTAAAAATAACGGGATGATAGCAATTATTCTTGTATTGTCATCATTGCTTCTGTTTCTAACCAGAAGAGTAGCTTTCTTTACAGCCTTAGGTATTCCGATTGCCTTTGCCGCAACGTTATTTTTCATGTTCTTTGTCGGTATGAGCATAAACATGATAACCATGTTCGCGCTAATACTTGTCCTTGGAATGATAGTAGATGACGGTATCATAATTGCCGAAAATGTTTACCGCCACATAGAAAACGGAGTACCGCCGCGGCAAGCGGCTGTCATAGGTACAGAGGAGGTCATAGCTCCAGTTACAACCACGATCTTGACTACTATTGTTGCCTTTCTTCCGCTTGCTTTTATGACCGGCATGATGGGTAAATTTGTGAGGGCTATCCCTGTTGTCGTAATTGTAGCTCTTATCGCATCCCTTCTTGAAGCATTTGTGATACTACCTTCGCACCTAGCCGATTTTGCAAAACCGTACGTAAAAGGCTCCGATAAAAAAATATACAATAAGAAAGAGCTTCCATGGTTTAAAAGTATACTTAATTTTTACACCGGTATTTTGACAAAAGCAATGAACAACAGATATAAAGTCATCGGCTTTCTGTTCTTATTCTTTATTTTTATATGTATCCTTGTTAAGCTATTCGTCCCGATTATAACTTTTCCGCAAAAAGGCATAGAGGAATTCTATATAAGGGCAGAGGCGCCTATCGGAACTTCTTTAGAGAAAACGAGCAATCTTTCCAAGCAGCTAGAAAATGTAGTTGCCAAGATTCCAAAAAATGAACTTGATTCCTATTTAACAACAGTAGGAAACATATTTGAGGGCCGCAGCCATGATCCTT
Organism: Candidatus Omnitrophota bacterium; assembly: GCA_013202515.1. Lineage (GTDB taxonomy): Bacteria > Omnitrophota > Gorgyraeia > JABMRN01 > JABMRN01 > JABMRN01. The sequence goes on from JABMRN010000244.1 coordinate 1,015, forward strand.
ACACAAGGCGGGGAAGTCATCTAGTCCAAATGAATGTATTCCTTACGCCCCAATCCGAAAGAAAGCAAAAATCAATGGATATCGTCGAAAACTTGAAGCCTTTCTTAAAGGATGTTAAGGGTTTTGATAAGGTTTACTTTGAGCAAATAAAGCAAGGGCCGCCACAAGGCAAAGCAGTCGATATAAGAATTAGGGGTGAAAATTTTGGCGTTATGGAATCGATAGCTAAGGAATATATGGATTATCTAAAAACCATCAAAGGGGTAATCAACATTGAAACTGATTATAAATTCGGGAAAGAGGAATACAATGTTATAGTTGACGAAAAGAAGGCCGCCCTAGCTGGGCTCACAGTGGGCCAAATAGCAAAAGCTATCAGCAATGCGTACGATGGAGGGGTAGCCACATATATACGCAGAGAGAAAGCCGAAGAAGAAATAGACGTCAGGGTACGTTTTTCAAAAGAACACAGGAAGGATGTTTCAAGTTTTGATAAAATACTGGTGCAAAACAAGTATGGAAACCTTATTATGCTTTCTAAGGTTGCAAGTCTGCAAAAATCAAGACAGCTTGAGGGAATCAATCATCTTGACGGTAGACGGGCAATTAGAGTATGGGCGAACGTTGACGAAAGAATAATTTCACCGCATAAGGCCAATTCATTGGTGCAAAAGCACTTTGCAGATGATCCCACGCTTGGTCATGTCGGATTCAACATAACATATAGAGGCGAAGAAAAGGACATTCAGGAATCTTTTGGAAATTTAAAAAAAGCTCTATTAATCGCGCTATTTCTTATATTTGTCATACTTGCTACAAATTTCAACTCGCTGATTCAGCCAGTTATTGTAATGTTTACTATCCTATTCGGCGTTATAGGGGCCATGATAGCTTTATTACTCCATAGAGAGGCCTTTAGCTTCATGGCTTTTCTAGGAATAGTAGGCATGACAGGCGTCGTTGTTAACGATTGTATAGTTCTAGTTGATTTTATAAATAGGCAAAGGAAAGAAGGCAAGGACAGGCGCCAATCAATTATTAACAGTGGAAGGCTAAGGTTGCGACCAGTGCTGCTCACAACTATAACAACGGTTCTAGGGCTTCTGCCTATAGCATACGGGCTCGGGGGTAAAGACCAGATCATCATGCCAGCGGCTCTCACCATGAGCTTCGGACTTCTTTTCGGAACTGCTCTTACGCTTATTGCAATCCCTTGCATATACGCCATAGTTGATGACATAACGCTTAAGATTGTACATCACGCTACCGTCATAAGAAATAGCAAAGGATCAATCAGAGTAAAAAAATAAAATTTTTTTCTTGACAAATGATACTAATCAGGTATCATTAATACAGGAGCAAAGAACAAGGAGGTCACATGAAAATTGTCGTTAGATACATGCTTCGACCTGTAGCACATTGTAAAGAAGGCTGCAGTATTATGTCCCGGGTATGACATTAAACTGCCCAAATTTTTTTGGAGACTTAAAATGAAACTAATTAAAAGAGACACCGATTACGCAGTTAGAGCCCTGTGTTATTTTGCAAATCAAAAGAAAAGAGTTGTAAACTCAGATGAGCTTGTAAAAAGACTAAAGATGCCACGGCCGTATATGCGGAAAATCCTTCAACAGCTGGGAAGAAGCGGCATGCTTCTTTCGGTAAAAGGTCAGGCCGGAGGATTTATCTTGTCACGGAGCCTCGACCACATAAACCTATCTGATCTGATAAACCTTTTTCAAGGACCGACTCAATTGAGTGATCATCTACTTAAGAAAAAGCCGTGCCCAGAACTCAAGAACTGTCGCTTGAAAAAGAAATTGGATAGAATTGAAAATTTAATAGTTTCTGTGCTGAAATCTACAAAGATTTCATCTCTTCTAAAATAGGGGCTAAGTAATGTCAAAACGAAAGATTATAAAAATTAATCGCAATAAATGTACAGGCTGTGGACTCTGTATTCCTAATTGCCCCGAAGGTGCACTTCAGATGATAGATGGCAAGGCAACGCTTGTAAGTGATTTGTTCTGTGACGGCCTTGGCGCTTGCATCGGCCATTGTCCAGTGGGTGCAATTACCATAGAAGAAAGGGACGCGAAGCCTTATGATGAAGAAAAGGTAATGCAAAATATAGTAAAACAAGGCAACGATGTAGTAAAAGCGCACCTTGAGCATTTACAAGGTCATGATCAGCATAAATATTTAAAAGATGCTCTTGATTACTTGAGCAAGAATCATATTGATATGCCAAAAGAATTTACTTCTAAAACGCACAAGCGCAGACCTGGTACTCACGTATGCCCCGGAACCGTGGTAAGAAACTTTGGGAAAAAGAGCGATGCGGGCGAAAAATCCCTTCCCAACCAAAAGCAACAGTCACAATTAAGGCAATGGCCCGTTCAGATCATGCTTGTACCTCAAAACGCACCCTATTTTGATGGTGCAAGCTTGTTGATAGCTGCAGACTGCGTTGCGTTTAGCTATGCCGATTTCCATGGTGATCTGTTAAAGGGAAAGATCCTTCTGATTGGCTGCCCCAAGCTGGATGACGCAGAGCTATATAAAGAGAAAATAGCGCAAATTCTAAAATCTAATAATATAAAATCTGTTACATGTGCGCACATGGAGGTGCCGTGTTGCTTTGGATTGGTAAATATCATCAAATCAGCACTCGAATCTGCAGGTAAAGAAATTCCCTATTCCGAGGTTGTAATTGGCATAAAGGGACAAAAAAAATAAGTTGACAAAAGCCTTTAGCACAGTAAAATCACAAGAGGAAGTAGCTAGTATGATAGGTAAAAAGGTTTTGGACGCTTTAAACAGACAAATCAACAGAGAGATTTATTCGGCGTATTTCTATCTTGGTATGGCTGCGTATGCCGACTCGATTGGCATGAAAGGAATTGCGAGCTGGTTTAGAATGCAATGGAAAGAGGAACTATTCCATGCAGATAAGATGTTTAATTATATCAACGACAGGGGTAATAGAGTAATGCTAGGGGCTATTGAGGAACCGCCACAGGATTTTTCATCAGTTAGAGACTTATTCGAAAGAACCTATGAACATGAGAAAAAGGTAACAAAATTGATCCACAATCTAGTTGACCTTGCAAAAAGTGAAAAGGACACTGAAAGTGAAAGTTTCTTGCAATGGTTTGTAAACGAACAACGCGAGGAGGAGGCAACCCCACGAGGCATACTAGAAAGAGTAAAAAAATCAGAAAAGGACGTTAAGGCAATGTCCCAAATCGATGGAGAACTCGCAAAGAGGAAGTAGCGCATCCGATCGGAAAGGAGAAAACGGTGAAAGAAAAAGTAGAAGCTGCTCTCAATAAGATAAGACCCATGCTTCAAGCAGATGGCGGAAATGTCGAATTAGTAGATGTTAGTCCAGACGGAATAGTAAAAGTTAAACTTACA
>JABMRN010000245.1 GCA_013202515.1 Candidatus Omnitrophota bacterium
GTCATAGGCCATATATATTGCTGGTATCCGAAGAAGATCATCAGGCCAGAAAAAAACTCGATCACTGAATTTGAGTGCCCTAGGAAATTTAATATGATCAAAAGGACATTTTTCATACTACTAATGGTTAACATATTGATGCTTTGCGGTACAGTAGAAGAAGTCGTTGCAGATGATAAGAAAGCTAAAGCTGGAATTATTGATCTTGAGTCAATAACGATAACAGCTTCAAGGATGAAGGGAGCGGCTCATGAGTCAAGCTATAACATCACAATTATAAATGAAGCAGACATTGAGCAAGCGCACGCAAAAAGCACTCCTGATTTATTAAAGGACCTGGAAGGTGCTTACGTATATGACTCCTCTGGCGTGGGAACTACTGGCAGGGTTAATATGCGAGGCTTCTGGGGAGGCATGTCCACGAATCAGTTGGTTCTTATAGACGGAGTACCTCAGAATAAAGCCAGCGATAAGCTCGTAAATTGGGATTTAATACCCGTTGATAACATAAAAAGCATAGAAATAGTTAGAGGTCCTGTATCGGCGCTTTATGGTGACAATGCTATGTCAGGTGTGATTAATATAATTACAAAAGCGCCTACTGCGCAACCAAAGCTCAAGGTGTCTGGTTCGTATCTACGATATAATACGCAGAATTACAACGCTTATGTTTCTGGAATGATTAAGAAGTTCGGTTATTACTTTGCCGTTAGCAGCAAATCGACAGATGGATTCAGGAGGCATTCAGACTACGCAAATATTAATGTGTTGGGAAAAATTGACTTGAAGGTCAATGAAACGGAAACTTTAAAATTTTCTTCTGCTTATCATGAAAAAAAAGAAGGCGCATTCCCATGGGCATTGACAGAGGCTCAAATGGATGAAGATAGGCGCCGGGCGCGGCCGGGCACACAAAGCGATAAGAGCAAGGTAAGGAAAAGCGATTCAAGTCTTACATATCTAAATGAAGTGAATGCTGATCTTAACATGGAGGGAACGCTTTACTATAGGTATGAGGATGTAGACTCTTACTATACGCCCACCGCTCGTTTTACTTCTACAGTTGAACAAATTGATTATGAAAATGTTTACGGTCTTTTGCTAAGCTGTTCCACGACGCCAAAGATTTTTAACATGGAATACCTTCTAGCTGCTGGCGTAGATCTAGAACTAGATGACTTTGATTACAAGGAGTATGCAGCGCCGTTCCAGGCAAGGAGCGTAAGAATCGGCGACTATACTGTAAACAGGAAGAAGGCAGGTCCATATATCCACGGCGAAGTTAAGGTTAGCGAACTACTAAAGCTTTCAACAGCGATTCGATACGACTTTGTCGCCTTTGATTTTACTGATCAATTAGATGCTCCTAAATCAAGAATTAGAAATATGTCCAATATCAATTTGAATTGCGGCATAGTTTCAAACTATAGAAAAAAATCTAAGTTCTACGTTAATTACGGCTAAGCATTCAGAACGCCAACTTTTGGAGAAATGTTTACTTATGGAGGTGCTGCGAATCCTGACCTAAATCCTGAGAAGGCATTCAATTACGAGACGGGCATATTGCACTATATCAATAAATATTTAACGGCGAATTTTACATTTTACTGGATGTACCTTGATAATGAGATTTGGTTTGATTATACAGATAGACGGTACGAAAATTATGGCCGAACGTCACATTTAGGGCTTGAATCAGGAGCGTCGCTCAAATTTTGCAAAGGCTTAACAGCTTTTGTAAATTATTCCTATACCAGGGCTCAAAATGAAGCAGGGGAAGATAAGGGTAAGCTTCTAACCAATGTACCTAGCAACAAATGCAGCTTTGGTGGAAGTTACGATACCGGGATCGGTCTCAGGGCAAGTGCGGTAGTTACAAATGTAGGAGCATCATATATAGATCCAAGCAACAGCGATAAGCTCCCCGATTACATTACTGTAGATGCAAAGTTTGACTATAACTATAAAGGCTTGTCTCTATTCTTAATAATAGACAATGTGCTAAACAGAAAATATAATACTTATGGCTTTAAGAGGTTTGGCGCGAAGTATTTTAGCCCAGCCCCCGGGCGCATGTTCGGTGCTGGGGCAGAGGTTAAGTTTTAGGTTTAAAAAGGTGCAATCTTAGCGTAGAATACTACAATGTTATCCAATCATATAATAAGAATGGCATTATTAATTTCTCTATCTGTCCACGCAATTGCCTTGTCGCCATGGAAGAGCTTTTATGTAACAAGGGACCGAGAGGACATCTCCCAAAACATAGAGGTTTATTATGTAGTCCCTAAGGAAAGAGACAGTAAGCTTTTAGAGACGCTGCCGCAAATATGCGACGTGGAAAAAAAAGAGACCAAATTCAGCAAAAGTGAGACAAAGGATGATTTTTTTACAACAAGCGGTATTGAAGATTCCATTACAAGTGTAAACAAGGAACTGTCTAATAACCTTGAGGAATATATTCAATACTACGAGTTAATAAGGGAGAAGATTAGAAAAGAAGCCTCGGACACCTATAAATATGGAAACAATGAGGGGGAGGTGGGCGTATCGTTCGAGGTTGACTCAGCCGGAATTATAAAAAAAATATCACACATACCACGAAGTCATTCAGCAGACAACCGCCTTGTAAATCTTGCGCTTGAAAGCGTTGAAAAGTCTTCTCCGTTTCCAGCCTTTCCAAAAACATTCAAAAAAGATAGCCTCACCTTTAACCTTACAGTAGTATTCGAAAAATAATATCATATTATTGTTGACTCATGGAAGATAACGTGTTATACTTAACATAGTAAATAGTTAACTACATTAACCAATTCCAATAAACGAACACAGGTAACAAGATGAAACAAAAATTTTTGGACGAGATGGGCAGGCTCATTCCTCAAATTCATCGTGCTCTTGCACGGAAGGGTAGTGGCGTCCTGACAAAAGGAACAATCACAGTCCCGCAGATGGTTTTACTTGAATTTGTGAACGAAAAGCACATGTGCACTGTAACTGACATAGCTAAAAACATGGGCATAACAAAGAGTGCCATAACTGGTCTTACAGATAGACTGATCCGCTCAAACCTTATAACACGAACAAGGGGCATAAAAGACAGGCGAATAGTCCTCATTTCTCTGACATCAAAGGGGAAAACGGCTATTCTAAGATTACTCCAGGAGCGCGATAATACGATTAGAAAGGCTTTCGAGGGACTAACCGATAAGGAAAGAGGCCTATATCTTGAGCTTTTAAGAAAGATGTACGGTAATCTGGTAAAAACAAATGAAGTCTAAAGTATTTATTCACATATATCGATCCTTAGTTTTTATTGTCATCATATCTCTAGTTTCTAGCGCAACCCTTCTTGCAGAAAACGTTGAGCTAGAACCGGTTTTTTTAAATCTAGATGAATGCTTAAGTATTGCCATTAACAATAATCTTGATCTTAAAATTGCTAAACTAGACAACTGGATTGCCGGAACCGAAGAAACATACACGCAAAGCGTATATGACATGCTTTTAACCGGAGAAGGCTATTACGAAGAAGATAGGCAAGAACGCCCGAGCTATCTCTATCCAACAGAAAGACTCACTGCCGATTATAAATTCGGAATAAAGCAAAAGCTCCCCACTGGAACTACGATTGAAATTGATTATGACTGTGACCGGGACTGGGATAATAACATATTTACCACTATAAATCCAAGCTATACGACTACTATCGACTTTACTGCAAGACAGTCGGTTTTAAAAAATCTTCTTGGTATTCAAGACAGGGGTGAGATAAAAGTTGCGCGAATGAATGTCAAAATAAGCGATTTAAAAACATACAGAAGAATTGAAAAGATTATTGCAGACGTCGAAAAAAAGTACTGGTTCGTTGTTTTCGCTAAAAACAACATCGCAATGGAAAAACGAATACTAGACAAGGCCCTAGAGATACAAAAAATAGGAGAAACCCACCTCGCCCTTGGCTATATAGAGCAACGAGATCATATATCAAACCAGGCAAATGTAAAACAGAAGCAGATCAATATGCTTGTCGCAGAAAATCAATTAAAAGATGCGATAAACTCTCTTAAGCTTGTATTGAACGTAGAATTCCCTAATCCCATACTACCCCTTGATAATTTCCAAATACCCGAAACAAAACCTGTTCTTCTCAATAGTCTGAAGATTGCTATCAATAACCGCAAGGATTTAGCCGCTAAAAAACAAGAGCTTCAAAAGAAGAATTTGTCTCTTGTCATGAAGGAAAATGCACTCTTGCCGGAAATTGACATAGTAGCGACCTACTCAGCCAACGGCGTTGACAGAAAGGTTGGCAAGGCGCACGGAACATTAACAACCACTAAGTTTCCTAGATACTATATAGGTGCTGAGCTATCATATCCTCTTGAAAACAACGTAGCGCGAAGCGAATACCAGAAAGCAGAATTTGGCAAAGTAAAGACCATAAATGAGATTAAATTATTAGAAAAAACAATATTAACCCAGGTAGATGACATCGTAAGAGAGACGCTCCTTAATATTGAGAAAATAGATCGAAGCGCCATAGTAAGGGATTTAAACAAAATGAGGGTAGCGGAGGAAGAAAAGCACTACAAAAATGGACGCTCTTCTAGCAAAGATCTGATTGATTTTCAAAATTCTCTCCTCTTAGCTGAAATTAGAGTACTTTTAGCCTATCTAGACTACTACTATTCAGCCATAGACCTCGAGGTATCTAAGGATACTCTGTTGGATAATCTAGGAATTGTCATAAATGAAAATATCTGAATTTTCTGTAAAAAATTCGTTATTTGTTAATCTGCTATCTATCTTTATAATCGTAGCAGGTATTATTGCAGTAGTAACCCTTAATAAGGAAATATTTCCGAACGTTACCTTTGATATCGTACATGTCCAGACCATATACCCCGGCGCAACGGTAAGCGATGTAGAGAGATTTATTACAACTCCCATCGAAAAAGAGATAAAGAAGGTTGACTATGTGGAGGAGGTAAGATCAACGTCGGTTGACAATCTATCGACTATATATATCAAGATCGATCCTGACGCAGCAAATAAAAGCAAGGTAGTAAATGACATTCAAAGGGCCGTCGATAACGTCAAAGACCTGCCGGAAGAAGCAAAGGACCCTGTTGTTGAAGAAATACAAATGAAGCAAATAGCAATTATAGAAGTTGCAATAACCGGGGATATCGATGAATTCAAGCTCCAGCAGTACGCCGAATCTCTTGAAAACATGCTACTTGATCTTGATGAGGTTGCAGAGATCGGCAGAAGGGGCTGGCGAGATAGAGAGATTTGGATCGAGGTTGATCCCGAAAAACTAAAAAGTTATTACCTTTCTATTTCAGAAATCATGGAGGCGTTAAATAAAAGAAATATCAGCATGCCTGGCGGCATCCTGAGAGGAGACGAAAAAGAATTCAACATCAGAACTGTCGGAGAATTTCATACTGCCCAGGAGATAGAGGAAGTTGTAATTAGGGCGAACGACGTCGGAAACTGGCTAAAGATCAAAGACGTAGCAACGGTTAAAGATGCTTTTGAAGAGGAAAGTACAGTAACTCGATCATTCGGCGGAAAAACAATCAACCTTATTGTCATAAAAAAAGAAAGGGCAGACGCAGTTAAACTGGTCAAAAAAGTTAAGGAAGTCGTTGCAAGCTTCCAAAAGACGGCTAAAGACAAGTTAACAGTTTACACTTTAAATGACCTGTCTATATACTTAACCAGGCGGCTGAACTTTCTTAAATATAACGGGATGTTAGCAATTA
>JABMRN010000246.1 GCA_013202515.1 Candidatus Omnitrophota bacterium
AACAGATGCCCGCCGTCTAGTCTCTACACCTTCTAAATAACAGTCGGTTTTAATGACGGTTATAAGCTTGGCTCGGTATTACCATTTTTAGGCTTCACCGAGTTTGACAGGTTTCGTTCAATCGTCACCGACTGAACAGCCCACTTAGATAACAAGCTCCATCTGCTTTGAGCTTGGTGTCCATATTGAGCCCGACGAGCTACCTGGCTGCTCCACCCCGCGATAGAAAAGGCATTATAGCAGAAAAAATACCCTCTTGCAAGGGTAAACAAATTATTTAATCAACTGCTCTATATCCTTAGAGAGGGCATCTGACTTCTTTATAAAAGCAATCCCTATACCGCAAAGTCCGTCTTCGTTATCCTCTATCCTTACGACCTTACCCACTATTTTATTTCGAATGATTAAAACCCGGCTTTCGATCTCCTGGCAAATCTTCAATGTCTGATAATCAAGGTCTAGCATCAGCAGGCTTGCTATTTTAGGCACCTCTTTGGCAGTAAAGAGAATACCAGATGCGCTAATATTTTTTGAAAAGGCATCCATCATCTTGGAAAATACACCCTTATCCTCTGGAGTATTTATTACGCTGTAGCGGAACGGCTTTTCAAAATCATACCTCAAAAACTGCCTTCTTTCCTTTCCTCTATATTCGTTCATAATCCGCTCCTTTTGTTGCCAAGGCTCTTAATTTATCTTGTTTTATATATTATTTCGCCTTCTTTTTGTTTTTTGAATTTTTCGCGTGCTACGCTTTCAACATAAGTCGGATCTGTTTCTAAGCTATGGATCTCTGTCTTTAATTCTTCGTTCTCGGTTTTTAATCCCGCTATTTCACCCTCGAGATTTCTGTTGATTTCTTTAAGTTCCTGTAGCTTTGAAAACCCTGGGAAATATACCACGGTTAATAAAACTATAACTATAACGATAATTATTATTTTCTTCCTGGCCATATAGTGCTACCGTAAACAGCACGCTTTCCTAATTCCTCTTCAATCCTAAGGAGTTCATTGTATTTACAGATTCTGTCGGTCCTACAGACCGACCCTGTCTTTATCTGTCCTGTACCCATTGCCACAACAAGATGCGCAATAGTTGTATCTTCTGTTTCTCCTGAGCGATGCGATACCACAGCTGTGTATTTTGCCTTCTTGGCCATATTTATCGCCTCTATTGTCTCGGTTAAGGTACCTATTTGGTTCACCTTTATAAGGATTGAATTGGCAACATGCTTTTCGATGCCCTCTTTCAATCTCTTAGTATTTGTTACAAACAGGTCATCTCCGACAATCTGGATTTTTTTTCCAAGATCCTTGGTCATTTCTTCCCAGCCCGTCCAGTCGTCTTCGGCCAAACCGTCTTCAATCGAAACTATCGGATATTTCCCGACCCATTTGGAATAAAAATCAACCATTTCTTTAGAGGAATTCTTTTTCTTATCCTCTGCCAAAAGCGTGTATACACCGTCCTTATAGAAAGTGCTTGAGGCAGGATCAAGTGCTATAAAAATATCCTTCCCTGCCTTATAACCTGCTTTATCTATTGCTATCAATATCTCATCTACGGCTTCTTCGTTTGATTTTAAATTAGGCGCAAACCCGCCTTCATCTCCCACTGATGTTGAGAGGCCTTTTGCCTTTAATATCTTTTTTAGGCTGTGAAACACCTCTGAACCCATTCTGAGGGCTTCGCTGAAACTCTTTGCGCCTATAGGCATTATCATAAATTCCTGCAGGTCAACGTTGTTGTCAGCGTGTTCTCCCCCGTTTAGAATATTCATCATCGGAATAGGTAAAATATTTGCATCTTTTCCCCCGAGATATTCAAATAGGGGTAGCTTCTTAGAATTTGCAGCAGCCTTTGCCGAGGCCATTGAAACACCAAGTATGGCGTTTGCGCCAAGGCGTCCTTTGTTTTCTGTGCCATCTAGATCTATTAGCGTTTTATCAAGCTTTTCTTGGTTAGATGCGTCCATGCCTTTTACATTTGATGCAATCTCGGTGTTTACGTTCTTTACTGCTTTAAGAACACCTTTTCCCATGTAGCGGGATTTATCCCCGTCTCTTAATTCGACGGCTTCATGTTCCCCCGTTGATGCACCACTTGGTACAGCAGCACGACCAAGAACGCCGTCATCTAATATTACATCCACCTCAACTGTGGGGTTTCCCCGGGAATCAAGAATCTCTCTAGCCTTTACTTCCTTAATTTTTGTCAACATGATACTCCTCTCTACTTTAGTATTTTAATTTTTCTTCCTTCTATTTTAAGCTTTCCCTCGATGAATAAACGAATCGCTTCCGGATACATCTTGTGCTCTAATTTGTGTATTTTTTCCTCTAACGAATCGATCGTATCTTTCTCATCTACTTTTACGACATCCTGTATGATAACAGGGCCATTGTCCAATTTATCATCGACAAAGTGCACGGTTACGCCTGTAACCTTGGCACCGTGCTCTATTGCATCCTTTATCCCGTGCGTTCCCTTGAATGACGGAAGAAGCGCAGGATGGATATTCATGATTTTATTTTCGTATGTCTTCACAAAATTCGATGACAGAAGCCTCATAAAACCAGCCAACACCACAAGATCTATGTTAGTTTTTTTAAGTTCTTTTATAATTTCTTTATCGTAATCTTCACGGCTCTTAAAACCATTGGGGCTTAAAACAAAGGTTTCTATATTTGCTTTTTTTGCTCGAGTTAAGGCGTAAGCACTATCGTTATCACTTATAACAAGGGCTATCTTCGCATGTATTTTACCTTGTGAAACAGCATCAATAATGGCCTGTAAATTACTTCCGTTACCGGAAACTAAAACAGCGATATTCATAATATCTCTCAATCCTTAAAACAGCGTATATATAAACGGCGCTACTGCAGTGCTTTCAGTAAAAATTATAAGGAGCCCCAAAAGAAGCAGAATAACTATTATCGGAAATAACCACCATTTCTTTCGGCTCATTAAAAATCCCCAGAATTCCTTTAAGAATGCTATTTTACTCATCGCTCTCCCTTTTTGGTTAGTATTGATTCTCGTAGCTTTCTTTAGCTTTTACTTTATCCTCTACATCCTGCCAGTAAGAAGTTTTTGTTTTATCTATACGTTCATCTAAAATATCTTTCCCGAAAATCTTCATCAATAAACCAATTGGTGTAAGTACAAGATAAAAAAGAATCGTAAGGATAACCCTGCTCATGAAAAATCCTATTACTATAGAAAATGTCATCCACCCCTTCTGTAGAGGCTTGAGCACTTTCGGTAAAACTAATCCCAGCGCTATGAAGAACGTAGCCACTATTACAAAATAATAGTTTATCGGCTTCTTTAGCAAAAGGGTCATGACCGCAACGATAATAAAAAGAACTATACCCATTGTAAGGCCAAATTCCCTAAGTTCTTTCTTTGTGCTTTTTATATTTTTGATATCTTCGGTGAACATTTCTCTCCTAATCCAATTCGTATTCTTTAAGCCAGTTTATGTCTTTGCCTAAGGGCTTCTGGTCTTTTTTCTCCAAGAGGGCGCTTCCCATTATAAGATAATCCATGTTTGTTCTCATGAAACACATATAAGCATCCTCGGGTGAATGAACTATGGGCTCTCCTCTCACATTGAAAGAGGTATTTATGATTATCGGGCAGTTATATTTTTCGTCAAATTTCTTGATCATGTCGTAATAAAGCGGGTTTCGCTCTTTGTTTACGGTTTGTATACGGGCGGAATAATCCACGTGTGTTATTGCAGGAACGCTGGAACGAACAACACTTAATTTTTCAAGGCCGAACAAAACGTCTTCGTTACTGTTTGTCCTTTTTCTTTTGTCTTCTCTTACCGGTGCAACAAGTAGCATATAAGGGCTTTCCCCTTTAAAATTAAAATATTCCGATGCCTTCTCTTCTAACACGCTGGGAGCAAAAGGCCGGAAGCTTTCCCTAAATTTTATTTTGAGGTTCATGATTTCTTGCATCTTCGGGCTTCTTGCATCGCCTATTATGCTTCTTGAACCTAAGGCCCGGGGACCAAACTCCATCCTTCCCTGAAACCAGCCGATAACCTTCCCATCGGATATTAAATCCGCTATGCGCTCCGGGATTTCTCCTTCGCTAAGCTTGGTAAACGAAACTTTTTTCTCCTCAAGAAATTTAAATATATCTTCATCTCTGTACTTAGGACCAAGATAAGAACCGCTCTGAAAATCTTTTATTTCATCGGCATCTCTTTTATTTCCAAGGTACTGGTACCAGCTAAAGAGCGCTGCTCCTAAGGCCCCGCCTGCGTCTCCAGCAGCAGGTTGTATCCAGATTTTCTTAAAAGGGCTTTCTCTAAGTATCCTGCCGTTACCGACACAATTTAATGCCACACCTCCGGCTAAAACAAGATAGTCTAATCCGGTAATCTTATGGGCGTAAGAAGCCATCTTCAACATAACCTCTTCTGTAACCTCCTGAATCGAACGCGCAATATCCATATCGCGCTGGGTAATTTTTGATTCGCGTTTTCTGGGAGGGGCACCGAATAGAGTATGGAACTTTCTATTTGTCATTGTGAGGCCGGCGCAATAATTAAAATATTTCATGTTTAATTTGAAAGAACCGTCTTCTTTTAAATCAATAAGTTCGCGCAGGATAATATCTTTAAAGAGGGGTTTGCCGTATGGGGCAAGTCCCATCATTTTATATTCGCCTGAATTTACCCTAAAGCCAGTGTAGTAGGTAAAAGCCGAATAAAGAAGTCCGAGCGAGTGGGGAAATTTAATTTCTTTCTTTAGTTTAATTGAGTTGTCTTCGCCTATGCCGATACTTGCCGTGGTCCACTCCCCTACGCCATCCATGGTAAGTATGGCAGCTTTTTTAAAGGGGGATGGGAAAAAGGCGCTTGCGGCATGAGACTCGTGGTGTTCTGTAAAGAGCATCTTGCCTTCGTATCCAAGCTCATTGCTTATTAAATCCTTTATCCAGAGCTTCTTTTTAATCCAGAGAGGAATGGCCTTTAGAAAGGATCTCAAACCAAAAGGCGCGTAAGCAAGGTATGTTTCCAGTATTCTTTCAAATTTTATAAACGGCTTATCGTAAAAAACAACATAATCCAGTTCTTTAGCTGTAATCCCGGCCTCTTCAAGGCAAAATCTTATGGCCTTACTAGGAAAAGAATAGTCATGCTTCTTCCTGGTGAAACGCTCTTCCTGGGCAGCATATAGTATTTCGCCGTCCTTTACCAGAGCAGCTGCAGAATCATGGTAATATGCTGAAATACCTAATATATACATAATATCATCCTCATTGTAGGGAGCATATTATATCAAGAAAAAGCTAGATGTGCAAATAAAAAAACCGCTACCGGATTGAAGTATTGGAATCCGACAGCGGTATAATAGAATATGCTATAACTTATAGCGAAAAGAACTCTTTTATTTTGCCTATTATGTACTCTTTTGTATTTACACCGGTAAGCCTTCCAGCTTCCTTCCCCTTTTTAAAAAATATAAGGGTAGGTATGCTCATAACCGAAAGCTCAGTTGCAAGCTCCGGAGAGTCATCAACGTTCACTTTAGCAACATCAACCCTTCCCTTGTACTCTTCTGCTATTTCCTCAATAACAGGTGTTAGCATCTTGCATGGCATACACCATTCGGCCCAGAGATCGATCATAATCGGTTTTTCTGATTTGAGAACCTTTGTTTCGAAATTATCATTTGTTATCTCAGCAATGTTAGCTGCCATCCCTGCTCCTTTCATAGTTCCTACCCCGAAATATTTATTTTCTTTATAACTTTAGTTGGGCATTTTAACATAATCTCGTCTTTTTTTTTCAACTATTTTTAATTTTTCATAGGTAGGCACAGCAAGATTATTGTTTACCTCGAAAGCCCCTGAGGAAACTTTCTGGCATATACCGCATGCAATACAACCTACCGGACAAATCTTTCGCGTCGCTGGACCTTTGTCGCGTGAACTACAGGCAACATAAATTATTTCACAATTTTCTATCTCCTCAAGGGAAATAATTCCTCTGGGGCAAGCCGAAATACATTTGCCGCAGGCAACGCATTTGACTGGGTCCACTAATGGTAAGCCGTCTTCCATTTTAACCGCATCAAAAGGACAAGCCAAGGCGCAATCACCCGATCCAAGACATCCGTAATCACAAAGAACATCGCCGCCTTTTAACATATTTTTTGCGGCGCATGTTTTTATGCCTCTATATTCCGCTTTTTTCTTTCTCACCGTTCCATTGGCAGCGCAATGAACTACTGCAATCTTTTTAACCATTGCTTCTGCTTCTACTCCTAAAATATCGGCAAGCCGTTTCTCTACATCTTCCCCTCCGGGCTTACAGGCATTTATGGGCTGGCCTCCTTCGGCAAGCGCAACAGCATATTCGTGGCAGTTTAAGAATCCGCAAGAGCCGCAATTTACCTTAGGCAGGGCGTTTTCTATTTCTTCGATTTTTGGATTTTCTTTTACCGCTAAGCGGGAATTCGCTGCTGCCAATACGCAGGCAAAAAAAAGCCCAATCCCGCCCATACCCAATATTGATATAAAAACTAGCTTATCCATTACGAACTAATAATCCCTCCGAATCCCATAAAAGCAAGCGCCAACATGCCGGCTATGATCAAGGTGATGCTAGCGCCCTTAAGTGATTCTGGTATATCAGCAAATTCTAATTCTTCCCTAATCCCTGCCATTATTACTAGTGCTAACGTAAATCCAAGTCCGGCCCCAATTCCATAGACCACTGCTTCCAAAAAGCTATATTCCCTTAACACCATAAAAAGTGTTAATCCTAAAATTGCGCAGTTTGTAGTAATAAGCGGAAGGTAAATGCCAAGCGCCCTATATAATGGTGGAGAAGTTTTTTTGATGAACATCTCAACAATCTGAACAAGACTTGCGATGACTATGATAAAGGCGGCGTACTGAAGAAACGGAAGTCCAAATCTATTAAGGAGAAAATAATAAATACACCATGTTACGGAAGCCGATAAAGTCATCACAAATGTGACGGCAAGCCCCATGCCGATGGCCGCATCAGTTTTCTTAGAAACACCTATGAAAGGGCATATTCCCAAAAAATACGTGAGAACAAAATTATGCGTTATGCACGCTGCTATAAATATCGTTAAGAGGCGCAGTTCGAACATTTTTCACACCCGCTTTTTAATTTTTGTCTTCGGCCGGTAATTTTTTTGTTTACCCAGTTGAATAATCCAATTAGTATTCCGAGAGTAATGAAAGCTCCCGGTGGAAGACCCATGATAACCCAGTGCTCATACCACTTGCCTAGAATGGTAACATCGAAAATTGTTCCATACGCAAAAAATTCTCGTACGCTTCCAAGAATAATTAAGCTTAATGAAAAACCGACGCCCATTCCGAGTGCATCTAAAAAACTCCTGGCTACGTTATTCTTTGAGGCAAAGGCCTCCTGCCTTCCTAGAATTATACAGTTCACAACAATTAACGGAACGTAAGGACCAAGCGCCTTACTGATAGGCGGAAATTTAGCTTTCAAAAAATAATCCGCCATTGTAACAAACGTAGCGATTATAACCGTAAATACAGCCATTCTGACTTGGTTCGGAACAATTTTACGTATCAACGAAACGGCAACACTTGAACATATCAGAACAAAAAGTGTCGCAAGGCCCATGGAAAGCCCGAAGATTCCTTTTGTTGTAACTGCAAGCGTCGGGCACATACCAAGAACCTGAACAAAAATAGGATTCTCTCGCCATATGCCCCGTGTAAAATCCCTAATCATAAACTATCCCTAGTAAAACTCTACTTGTGCTTTTCTACTTAACTGCTTCTTTTAAATTTTTAACACCATTATTAATAATCGAAACTACCGACTTGGAAGATATTGTAGCACCCGTTATTGCCTGTATCTCATTTGGTTTTGAAGGTTTTTTTCCTCTCACGTAATTGATTTCTGGAGATACCTGGAGATTTATAAATTGATTTTCAAAATCATTAGTCGTTATCTCTTGACCAAGGCCGGGGGTCTCTTGTGACTCTAAAACCTCAATACCGGTAAGTGTTTTTAAATCCGGTTTTATACCAACCATAATATCTATCTTGCCCTGATAGCCGTTACCTTCGGCAATAAAGGCATATCCGAGTTTTTTACCTGTTTTATCCTCTACTAAAAATATATCTTCCTTAGTCTTTTCTATTTTTTTATAGGTTGTCCCGTCAGGGAACACCTTATATATGGCTTCTTCTGTGATTTTCTTTTGATTTATGAGAATAAGCGGTGAGGTATAGTTATACACTAAAACAAGACTTGCGCCCGATATTATTCCTACAATTGTTAAAACTAGAATTATTTGTATTATTTTTTTCATGTTCCGAATCTTTTCGGTCTTGTAAGTTTATTTATAAGAGGCGTAAACGCGTTCATAAGAAGTATAGAATACATGACTCCTTCGGGAAGGCCTCCCCAAAACCGTATGACCATGGTAACAACGCCGCAACCTATACCAAAAATCCACCGTCCTTTTTTTGTCACCGGTGTCGTAACCGGATCGGTTGCCATGAAAAATGCCCCTAGAAAAAGGCCACCGGCTAAAAGATAAAATATCGGTGTGGCATACAGAGAAGGATTTATTGCATGCATGATGGCTGCCATTGCCCCCACCGTTGCCAAATAGGCCACTGGCGTTCGGTAATCTATTGCCTTTCTGTAAAAAAGATATGCCGCCCCGATAAGAAGCGCAATAACAGAAGTCTCTCCTATAGACCCTCCGACATCACCGATAAACAGATTCCAGTAACCTGTCATTTGGTGCTCGAATTTGAATAATCCAAGAGGCGTAGCACCCGTTACCGCATCAAGTGTTATGGGATTCGTCCAGGTTGTAAGTATAGTAGGAAAGGCTGCCATTAAAAATGCCCTTCCTAAAAGAGCGGGATTAAAGATATTGTATCCCATGCCTCCGAAAATCTGTTTTGCAAGAATTATTGACACAATAGATCCTACTACGCAAACCCAGAACGGCGTAGCCGGAGGAAGCACAAAAGCAAGAAGCATTCCGGTTACAACAGCGCTATAATCTCCTATAGTAATTCTTTTCTTCATCAATTTTTGAAAAAGGTATTCGGCCATAACGCATGAAATCACGCATGTCACCAAAACGATTACAGCCTTAATCCTGAAGAAATATATCGAAGCAAGAGTAATGGGTAAAAGTGCTATCAGCACATCCTTCATGAGCATTTTTGTAGTGCTCTTTTCAAAAATATGAGGGCTCGGTGATAAAATAATATTTTCGTCCATGTTTATTTTTTCCTCAACATTTCTTTAGCAAGCTTTATATACTGTACTATCGGTATTCTAGCGGCGCAACCAAAGCTACAGGCACCACATTCAATACAATCAAAAACATTTAGCTTATCAAGATAATCTATACCTTTTCTTTTAACGTATTTTACGATCTCAGTGGGAAGCAAATTCACGGGGCATACATCTACGCATCTACCGCATTTTACACATATACTTTCTTCAGGCACTTCTGCTTCCTCTTTTGAAAGGAATACGACACCTGTTATCCCTTTAATAATAGGTATATCCGAAGAATAGTGTGCTATCCCCATCATCGGCCCGCCTAGAATAATCTTTGCCGGATCTTTTACAAAACCCCCACAGGAGGTTTGAACAACATCTGTTAAAAGCGTGCCTATCCTTACCCGAAAATTTCCCGGGTTCTTGAGGCAGGAGCCTGTCAGGGT
>JABMRN010000247.1 GCA_013202515.1 Candidatus Omnitrophota bacterium
CATAAATAATAGGTAATATAAGTCAAGAAAGGAGCAATGCTATGAATTACAAAGTAATTAATAAGGTTATATCTATAATTATTCTTTTAACTAGTTCAGCATTAAGCGCGGAGAGAGATATGGAGAAAATAAAATTGCCAAAGCCGCGTTTAAAAGGCACGCTTTCGCTTGAAGAGACCATTCAAAAAAGACGCTCGGTAAGAAGTTATTCTTCTAAGGAGCTGACGATTGAGGAAGTCAGCCAGCTCTGTTGGGCATGCCAGGGTATAACCGATAAAAGGGGTTTTCGAGCTGCGCCATCAGCCGGTGCGATTTATCCCCTTGAGGTTTACATTCTCAATAAGGACGGAATTTATCACTACGTTCCCAAGACCCATACCTTAGAGAAAAAATCAGATAAGGATGTGAGGGTTGAGTTGGCACGTGCATGCTTAGGGCAGCATTTTATACAGGAAGCCCCATTTGATATGGTTATTTGTGCAGTATACGAAAGGGTAAGCACCAGATACGGAGAGCGGGCAATTCGATATACGGATATTGAAGTTGGGCATGCAGCACAAAATGTGCACTTAGAGGCCATTGCCTTGGGATTAGATTCGGTGCCTGTTGGAGCATTCCAGGACGAAGCGGTTTCAGAAGTACTCGGATTACCAAAGAATGAAAAGCCAATTTATGTAATACCTGTTGGGCATAAACGTTAGATAAGGCCAGAGTCAATAGGTTCAAGGACTAAAGGATGAGAGAGAAGACTAAGTTGGTTTTAGGCAGTGCAGGCTCGCGCGTTGAAGACGCCATAACGCTTGATATTAATACAGAACACAAGCCGGATGTCGTACATGATTTAAACATAACACCTTTACCTTTTAAAGATGGACAATTTAAGGAAATTGTTTGCCATCATGTTCTGGAGCATCTAAAGGATCTGTCGTCAATTATGAGCGAGCTTTACAGAATATGTAATGGTGCTGGAACTATTTACATAGAAGTGCCTCATCATACATCGTGGTGTGCAAACACTCCCGAACACAAATTAAGATTTAATTATTTTGCATTTGACGGTTATGTCGATGGCGGCATTACCCAATGGATGAGGCAAACAGAAAAATTTAGGTACCTCCGAAGAGAGATAACATTCCATAGAGCTTTCAGGAGGGCATTTCTTCACAAGTTATTTAATAGATTTCCTCTTAATTATGAAAGATTCTGGACATATATGTTTCCAGCAGAGCATCTGAAGGTATGGCTAAGGCCGCTGAAGACAGAAAGCGAAAAATAGGGATAATGCAAAAATCATCTCTAGATAATGAGAAGTGGTATTTTAAAAACTATATCTTAGTGATCGGATTTTTATGTATTGGTCCCTTTATCTTGCCGCTAGCGTGGATTAATCCACGGTTCAGCTTGCGGACTAAAAGCTTGATCACAATTTTGATTATAGCAGTAACGTATATTTTATCGATCTGGACGTATAGTTCCATTAAGCTGATTCAAGATTATTACAAACTACTCTATAGTTTAACCAAATAAGGAGGTATTAGCATGAAATTCTTAATCGTTTTATTGACTGTGTTATTGATAGCAAATAACGCGCTCTTTGCTGAAGAGATCCGTTCAGGTGAAGAGGAAGGTTATACAGAGGAAATCGGAGGGCAATCCTATCGCTATGATGAAGAGGGTTCATACAAAGGCTATGAGCAAAAATCCGGTGACCAATCTCGCTATTACGATGATCAAGGAAGTTGTCAAGGTGAAGCTGCTGATACAGGCGGTGATTACAAATTCTTAGATAAGGAGTAAAGGAAACCAATGGATTTAGACATTCTTAAATTGTTAGTTGTTTTAATAGCAATTCTCTATTTAAACATCAGGGTGAGACCTAAGATGTCAGCGGTAAATTATTGGATAGCAAATGCTGGGTTGCTTTTACTTTTAGTAGCTTCGGTTCTGGATTTTGCTGATGCTATTCGCTCATTGGATAATGTGCCGATTTTGGGTAGCAAGGACCCTATCCACGATTTAATTGAGGATCAGTTTGCCGATGTGCCGGGTTTGGCACTATTTGCGATCGGCACGCTAAGAGAAATACTAAGGAAGAAGTAAATATAAAATATTGGGGCAGTAGCTCAGTTGGAAGAGCATCACGTTCGCAACGTGGGGGCCGTGGGTTCGAATCCCATCTGCTCCACCAAAATATACAAAACAAAATTAATCTAAGAGAATTCAAGTTAACGATTAAGAATATATTACACCGACATGCACGGATTTAAGCTCGTAAGCAAATATAAACCTACCGGAGATCAGCCTCAAGCAATAAAAGACCTTCTTGCTGGTTTAAAAAGCAAGAAACGTTTTCAAACGCTTCTTGGTGTCACGGGTAGCGGAAAGACATACACCATGGCGAATGTTATTTCAAAGATAAACAGGCCTACACTTGTGATTTCTCACAATAAGACGCTGGCTGCGCAACTCTATAGTGAGTTCAAAGAATTTTTTCCGGAAAATGCAGTGGAGTATTTTGTTAGTTATTACGATTATTATCAGCCCGAGGCCTATATTCCCCACGCCGATGTCTA
>JABMRN010000248.1 GCA_013202515.1 Candidatus Omnitrophota bacterium
CCTCCATAACCTGAACCTACGCTCCAAATTGTGTTATCCTCAGGAATATGAAGAATAAGTCGGCGTTTTATATCCAACTCTGCTTTGCCGTGAAGGCACTTGGTAAACTCACAGTCTTTTCCGAGACAATCCAGAACCTTTTTCCCAACCCTTGTCATTATCAGCATGTTCAGCACAACATATATGCTGTCGGTTAATTCAACTCCGATTTTGCTAAAAGGTGACCTTACTGGCCCCATTGAAAAGGGAATAACGTACATGGTTCTACCCTTCATAGAGCCTTTAAATATAGCAGCGGCCTTCTTATAGGCCTCTTTAGGAGACATCCAGTTATTGGTGGGACCTACAACGGACTTCTTTTTTGTACATATAAAGGTAAGTCCTTCTGTGCGAGCAACGTCATTAGGCGCTGTTCTATGATAAATGCATCCGGGTAACTTTTCCTGATTGAGCTCGATTACCTCGCCTGTTCGGAAGGCCTCTTTTTGAAGCTCTTTTTTTTGTTTTTCGGAGCCATCGATTAAGACAATTTTATCAGGAGAACAAAGCTTGGCGCATTCATTTATCCATCTTTGCAATTTCATATGTTTAAGTACAATCGTCGGCACACAACCTCCTTTATTAGGGGGTATATTATATCGTTATATATCTTTTGTGTAAAGCCCTTTTAGTTAAACGCAGATTTTACCGGGGGGCGGGTAAAATAATATATCACTCCTACATTAAAACTTAAAGATATCAGAATAAGGATTGTCACCATTGCATTTGCAACCCTTGCCGAAGCATCCAATGCCTGTTGCTTAATTTCTGCTACTCTTGCCTCATCCAGTTGAACAGGTACATTCCCCTGCTGCTGGTTAATTGTTTCCAGCCTTTTATTAAAAGCTTCATCAAACTGAACGTTAAGCTGACTGTCAAAATACTCCCTGCTCTTTCCCATCGCATAAGGAAGGGTCACCAATGTTTCAATGGCAACTATTATTGAAATAATAATTATTGCCGTACGCGCCCATTTTTTCAACTTCAATAGAAAAATACCTACAGCTACGGAAAGCGGACAAATAATTAAATAGAGATAATATGAAACATCGGCATTTATCGCTTTGCCGGCCGTAGAAAATAACAACCCCAAAACAGAGCCTATAATTATTAACCACCCAAATATTGCAACACCAGCCGGCCTTCTTCTCATATTGTTTTCTTTTGCCTGCATATTGCTTGGCCCAGCAGGCAATCCAGGCTCTGCCGAAACCAGTTTTTCCCTGCAGCTTAGGCAGACCTTCCAGCTATCATCGTATGTCTTTTGGCATTTTGGACATTTTTTCATACCAACCTCCTTTTTTTGTTATGCAGTCAATAATTATGTTCTGTTGCTTGTTATTCGTCAATAGGAAAAATATTCGACATTAAACCGATAATTTAGAGCATCTTCATTTTTGCGGCAACCTGCCATTTATCAGCGTCTTGATCCTTAACTAAATTCCGATTAATTCTACGGTATTCTTTTTCACCCATCCTATTTTTCCGTCTTTACGTTTAATTTTGAACCATGCCCCCTCTTTTCTGAGTATTTCTACTTCCATGCCCTCGTAAAGTGGAAAATGTGTCTGTGCAATTTTCAGTGGTTCAAAAAACGCGTCCGTTATGCCGGTAATGACTATGGCGCTTCTATTTAAATCTGTAATCTTGCCAACGGCTGGAATGAACGCAAGAAAAAATAGCATACCTAAGGCTGCGATCAGCACAACTAAATACGGCCTTGCTGCCTTAAAAAACATGGCCGCAACCGCTAAAAAAACAGCCAACCAGTAAAAAGCGCATATAAACAACAGTATTTCTCTAAGTGTGAAATAATCTGCCGCCCTTTCCATGCTATTTATAAGCGGAAACTGCTGAGAAGCCGGATCGCCCTGCTTCATAAGGCTTTTTGCAAATCTTATATTTAAAAGCAGGTCGCCATCACGCGGCATAAGGCGTCTTGCCCTTTCGTAATTCACAATGGCTTTGCCTATATCCCGGCTGCTTAAGTAACTGTTGCCCATATTATAGTATAGATTCCCGCTTTTAAAACCCTTTTTCAGAATAGCTTTATAATCTGTAATTGCTTTGCCAAACTCCTTTTGGCGGTAAAAAGTATTGGCTTTGTTGAAAATATTTTCATAATTTGCTTCCCCGGTTTTGTGCCGGAGAGAACCGGTAGCATTGCCTGAAAGACAGAAGCAGGCAGACAAAAAAATATACAAAATAACTTTTTTCTTCATCCGGCCCTCAAAGATTCTTTTGTATCTAAAAAGTCTATTGTCTCTTTAATATTTTTCAGTATTGCTTCCATATCTGATTTTTCCATTTTTACGGTTGTATATTTGGATAGATAAGTGTCTGAAAAAATATTTTTTATTTTCTCTTTTATGCGCGTTGTATCCCCGCCTTCTACTGACATGACATCAACGACCTCGCCTGCCACTCCTTCGGCAGGCAGAAAAAGTCTTGTACCCAAATATTCCTGTATCGTTCTGAATAGCATTTCATAAAATTTCTCTGGCGCCCCATGCTTCATCAAGAACTCCGTTTTTCTTATATTAATTCTGGCTTTCTTCAAAGCCCGCAGGCGTCGAGCGTATTCGGGATTGTTGAGCATAAACAGCTTTCTTCTGTAAACCGCAAAAGCCGCAAAAAAAACAATGATAGGTATCGACTGAAGCGCAATGAAACCGGGATTCCGGTAAAAATAAGAATTTATCCGGCGCAATCTGCCGGACGAATCCTTTATACCGATAGTATCTTTAATTATATTCTCGTCTCTGTCTAATGTTTGCGTGCTTTCTCTTTCCTCGTCCGCAGCTTTTACCTTTTCGCCATCTATGAGATCTATGATGAAAGGCCCCTTTGAAACGGAAACGTATTCTTTTTTATCAGGATTAAAATAAGAAAAAATAATGCCCGGAATGCTGCTGAACTTCGAAGATTCCGCCTTAATAACCTGGGTAAACACTGCACTCTCATCCTTGCGCATAACCATGGGGTCATAAATCTCCGCGCCTTCTAATCCGCTTATCTCGGGAACACTTAGCATTGTAAAATTACCGCTGCCCCCTATTTTCATGGTAAGAGTAACGGTTTCACCAAGTCTGATTTTTTTAGGGTGCACTTCCGCATCAAATGTAAATGATCCTACAGCGCCTTTGAAGGATTCAGGCATATTTTTTGTGGGGAGGGGTAAAACATTTATCTTAAACGGTTCTGTTTCAAGCTTCATTGACCGGCTATCGGCTGCTCCGATAAATTCTTTATAAAATTTCTCGTTATCATTCAGGATATCGGGTTCGCCACCGGAGGTTTTTTCTCTCCGGCGCGCGATATTAAATTTTACAGATATCGGCTCTATCATAAATGCCCCCGTTTCAACGGCGAAAAACCACGTATCGTATTTCAATACGGCGTAGTTAACGCCGTCCTCATCGATAATTTCAACCGTTCCTTTGCTGAATTCTTTTGATATAAGATGCGCGCTGGAAAACTCGGATATTATGATATCCTCAAGGTCCAGCCAATCGCTGATAAGATTAAGGGTGACCGGTATTTTTTCGTTCATAAAGATTGTTCTTTTGGGAATATCCATTTTGATATAAATGCTTTTTGATATTTCGAATTTTTTTCTTGTGGCACGCTTTTTACCCGAAGGGGCGGAAGGCTTCTTTGTGACCCGTAAAAGTATTTCCTTTGTGATATATTTGTCGCCTCCGTACTCAAAAACGAGCGGCCCGATGGTAAAAGTTCTCTCTTCAAGCGGTACGACCCTGTAAATATGTGTAACGGCGTTCCTCTCCTGTCCTTTAACGGTAATAATTCTTTTTAGCGACTTTATATATTTAAAAACAAGACCTTTAATAAAGGGCAGTTCAGGCGCCGGCATATCGGCCGTTTCATAACAGGTAATACTCAAAGACGCCTGCCTGCCGGGAGAAACGCTTGTTTTATCAAGCGCCGCCTCGATATTTATATCCTTGGCTGCAACAGACGCCTGGAATACAAAAATGAAATAAACTACCGCGGCTATCCTTTTCATATCATACATGTTGCCTACCAATCCTTGATTACGGGTTTGTAATCACGGGATTTTTCCTGTTCAATAATTTTCTTAGGCGCTTCCCCCTGCCAGTATCCGTCTACAAGGACACGCGCCGCTGATTCGGTCATTTCTTTTTTGCTTTCGACGATGTCTTCCTCGGAGAAAGGCTCTTTTTCCCAGACGGAATCCATTGCAGGCCTTACCTTGTCAAGGCGGCCTTCTCCTTTTTCAGCTTTTTCTCTTTCTGGTTCTTCTTTTTCTTCTTCCTTCTCAGATCGTTTTCCCTTTTTAGTTTCTTTGTCCTCAGCACGGAGCGCCTTTTGTCTTTCTCTGTCCTCAGCTTGTCTCTTCTCTTCTCTTTCCATGTTTTCTTTTTCTCTTTGGGAATTAAGTTCCTGATTCTCGGCCCTACGCGCCTTATCTTTTTCTCTATCTTTCTTATTCCTTGTTTCTCGTTTTTTCAGGTCTTCGGCCTTCCTTCCGGCTTCTATTGCCTCTTCTTCTCTCTGCTGCTCTTCCTCTGCCTTAGCCTCAGGAGCTTGCTTTTTTATCTCGTCCTTTTTTCTTTTCTCAGCTCTTTCGGTCTCTTCTTTTAATCTTTGGGACTCTTTTTTTAGGTCTTCTGTTCTTCTTTCCTCGGTTTTCCTCCGGTCTTCGGTTCTTCTTTCCCGAGAGAGATCCTTGTCCTGTTTTCTTC
>JABMRN010000249.1 GCA_013202515.1 Candidatus Omnitrophota bacterium
GGACCGGCATGGCCGGTCATATTTTTTTCAATCCTCTCCTTGGGCGCAATAGCCGTTCCAATTGGAGTCGAGTATAGCCTTAAACAGTCTTTAGACATTTTGGATAATTCTGGTTGCAAAATTCTCTTCGCGAGTAAAAACGCAGAAATCCTCAAAAAATCCCCGCCATCTTTAAAGATCATAACCGTCGACTCAGAGTTTCTCAAAGAAATCGAAAGGGGAGGCACTAAAAGTCTTGATTGGCAGGATGCTGATATCGAAAGAGACGATACTGCCTGTATCCTGTATACTTCAGGTACCACTGCTGAAGCAAAGGGTGCTGTGCTTTCTCACGGCAATTTCCTATCAAATATAGAGGCCCTTAATGCCTTGGGAATATTTTCCGAATCAGAGGGATTTTTGTCAATTCTCCCGCTTCACCATGTTTATCCTTT
This sequence comes from Candidatus Omnitrophota bacterium, assembly GCA_013202515.1. Taxonomy (GTDB): domain Bacteria; phylum Omnitrophota; class Gorgyraeia; order JABMRN01; family JABMRN01; genus JABMRN01. Next base: position 435 of record JABMRN010000249.1, read on the forward strand.
AGTAGTTACAATGATGCTTCCGCTTCTATACGGTGCAAAAATAATATATTCTGAAAGTATTAAACCCGATGATATTTCGCGGGCATTGAAAGAAACAAACCCTGAGCTTTTTGTAGCTGTGCCGCAATTTTTACACCTTTTTCATGAAAAGATCACCATAGCCCTTAGAAAACTTCCGCTGCCACTTTATATTTTTCTTAATGGAGCTTCTCATCTTTTGAATATACTAAGAAATATAGCAGGCATTAATTTAAATAAAGTTCTTTTCGGTTCAGTGCACAAAAAGTTCGGAAAGAATCTGCATTTTCTTATTAGCGGAGGTGCTAAGCTCAATGAAGAGGCAGCAAGAGATCTTTTTAGACTGGGCTTTTCGGTTCTTGAAGGATATGGCCTTACCGAAACATCTCCGGCTTTAAGCTTTAATCCTTCAGTGAAGTCCAAGATAGGCTCTGTAGGTCTTCCGCTTCATAACGTAGAGATCAAAATATCGGACAAAGACGATACCGGTATTGGGGAGGTAATAGCCAGGGGCCCCAGTGTCATGAAAGGCTACTACAAAAGGGATGATCTTACAAAGGAGGCAATTAGAGACGGATGGTTTCATACAGGCGACCTTGGATATCTGGATAGTGATGGCTATCTTTTTTTAACAGGAAGATCTAAGGAAATGATAGTTTTAAGTTCCGGGCTTAATATCAACCCCAAGGAGATAGAGGATGCCTATTTGAAGCAGGTACCGGCTAGTGAGATATGCGTGATAGACGTTCCGACAAAAAAAGCAGCCGCATCAACAGCCCTCTGGGCAATTGTAAGACCGGATCTAAATTTCTTCAGAAAGTACGGCGAGGTTAATTTAAAGGACGTCATTAAAGAGCGGATTGCTAATGTTTCTAAGACATTACCGGTTCATAAGCGCGTACTAGGTTTTTCGGTTACGCTCGAAGAGTTTCCCAGGACGCTTCTTGGAAAGATCAAAAGATATGCCTTAAGGGACCGTTACAAAGAATTAGCCGGCCGTGATGTTGAGTTTACTCAACCAAAAAGAAAATTAACTAATGAAGATATCGCAGTACTTGAGAGTGAGGCAGGTAAGTTGACAGTGAGCTCTCTCAGTGAAATGACAAATACAAAGCGTAAAATTCACCCTGATGATACCATTGAGATGGATATCGGCCTTGACTCTCTCGGTAGAATCGAACTTGCATCTGCACTTGAAAGAGCCATTGGTTTGAAAATTGACGGAGAGATTATAGGAAAGGCTTTTACGGTTGGGGATTTGATAAAAGGAATCACACCACTTATTTTAAAAAGACCGAAGAGTTTTTCCATAGATGAAAAAAGCATGGAATTCGGTACCGACTACTGGAAAAACCTCTTTGAAATTCCGCCAAATTCAAAGACTCTATCAAAGATAGATCTTACGCCGGCTATTGGGGCGTGGATATTCGGGATTTTATTCAGCCTGTTTGTTTATTTATACTTTAGGATATTTCATGGTCTAAAAGTTGAGGGGAAAGAAAACTTCCCCCTTAAGGGCCCTTGCATTCTTTATGCAAATCATACCAGTTTCTACGACGGCTTGGTGCTTAGCGCATCTTTCCCTATGTTTCCACGACTAGATCTTTTTTTCGTAGGATTCAGAGCTTTTTTTGACGTCCCGGTAATCCGTAACCTTATAAAAATAGGAAGGATTATACCGCTTGATTTAGCTACTCATCTTCTGGAGGCCTTAAGGAGTTCTTATTACGTTCTTAAGAGCGGAAGAAAGATTTGCATGTTTCCTGAAGGTCTTCGTACCCTCGATGGAAAAGTAGCCGACTTTAAGAAGGGATTCGGGATCCTTGCGAAAGAATCCAACGTAAAACTTCTTCCCGTGTACATAGATGGGGCTTTCGGTGCATGGCCGAGAACCAAGAGATTCCCAACCCTTTTCCGCCCCATAAAGGTAAAATTCGGCAGAGTAATTAAGCTTGAGGAGCTAGCGGATAAAAGCGATACTACTTCTTCATACGAAGCAATCTGCCTTGAGGCAAAAAACACCCTAATTAAGCTCTCCCGTACTAAGTAGGGGTAGAGTATTGAAAATTCCGATATCTTAGTATACACTTACTTATATAGCACTAAAATAATTCGCTGATAACACGAGGACTATTATCCATGTTGTCCGAAAATGTTCCCAGAAAGATATTTATTAAAGATCTAAAATCAGTTTACGTCTTCTGTAATGAGTTATACGCCAAAGACTTAGGCTTAAAATCTGAAGAAATAACCGGAAAGACAGATTATGAATTTTTTCCAAAAGACCTTGCAGGAAAATACAGAGCTGATGACAAAAGAGTTATGAGTTCAGGTGTCGCTGAAAATATTGTAGAAAAATACATCGTAACCAAAGATCTTCTGAGGGACACTACAGAAGTTATCGTTCATACCGTGAAAACCCCGCTTAAAGACGAAAAGGGAAAAGTATTCGGAATATTAGGTATATTCTGGGAAGCGGTCGAGTGTAACTAGGTTAGACAATAATTTAATGAACAAAGTCTATTGTGAACTCTGAAATAATCGCTGTAGGAACCGAGATACTGCTCGGCCAGATAATAAACTCGAATTCTGCGTATCTATCCCGAAAGCTCGCCGAACTGGGAATAGATGTCTATTATCATTCCACCGTAGGAGATAACCCAAATCGCTTATCGCAAATGTTGTCTATGGCCATATCTCGGTCAGACATTATTTTTACGACCGGCGGATTGGGTCCGACAGTGGATGATATCACATTAAAGACCGTAGCCCAGGCGTGTTCAAAAAGGCTCCTACCTAATAAAAATATCATACGGGATATACAGTCCTATTTTAAAAAAAAGGGATTAAGGAGAACACCTGCTGATGCAGTACGGCAGGCCTCTATACCGCGGGATGCAGCATGGTTCAGGAATACGGTTGGGACAGCTCCGGGACTAGCATTGAAACACAGAAATTCCCTCATTATCATGCTTCCTGGTCCTCCCCGCGAACTTAATCCAATGTTTGAAAATTACGTTATCCCATATCTTAAAAGAAGAAAATATGCAGAATCAAGGACATTAGTAACTAGAACTATCCGAACGACTGGTCTTGTTGAGTCGGCAGTGAATAAGAAGATGAAGAAGTTTTTATCTATATCCGGCCTCGTGACTGTTGGCATATACGCCCATCTTGGAGAGGTGCATCTAAAGATATCCGCTAAGGCAAAAAACCCTAAGGCCGCAGAAAGATTGATAGCTCCCATTGAAAGAAAAATAAGAAAAATCCTAGGCCATTATATTTACGGAACCGACAAAGATGAGCTCGAAGATGTTATTGGCAGACTTCTTCAGAAGAAACGTAAGACACTATCAATAGCAGAATCCTGTACAGGGGGCATGGTTTCAGACAAGATTACTGATGTAAGCGGAAGTTCTGCCTATTTTAAAATGGGCGTTATTTCATATTCCAATAAGGCAAAGGAGGATCTCCTTTCTGTTTCTAAGGAGACGCTAAAAAGATACGGGGCAGTAAGTAGGCCCGTTGCTTTAGAAATGGCCAAAGGAGTAATGAGGCTTTCATCTTCTGATGTTTCCGTCGGAATTACTGGAATCGCCGGTCCTACGGGAGGTTCTCGTAAAAAACCCGTCGGCCTAGTATACATAGCTATAGCTAGAGGAAAGAAGGCTAAAGTAAAGGAATGCCGCTTCACGGGAAACCGAAAAGATATAAAACAGCAGACCCAGATAGCCGCTCTTGATTTAATAAGACGAGAGCTTTATAGATGATTAAAGGCTTATGCGTTTATTCATAGCAATAGAGTTGCCTGATGAAATCAAGAAAAATATATCTTCTCTTCAGCAGGAACTGAAGAAGGCTAATGCCGATGTTAAATGGGTGGATCCTCTAAATGTCCACTTCACCCTTAAATTTTTAGGCGATGTTCCTGAGAGTAAAATACCTGATTTAAAATCTGTATTGGACCGAACGGCACAATCCTACAGTAAGTTTAAATCAAACTTATTTAAGCTTGGCGCATTTCCTAAACTGGATTATCCCCGCGTAATATGGTTAGGACTTGCGGATAACTGTTCGGTCATTGAAGAGATGGCTTCGAAGATAGGCGAAGGGTGCGAGGCGCTTGGTTTTTCACGCGAGAAAAGGTCATTTTCGGCTCATCTTACATTGGGCCGGGTTCGTTCCGGTAAGAATAAAGAGCTTCTTAAGAAGATTTTGATCTCCACTGAAGTAACTCCCCAGTCATTTGTAATCGATAAAGTGACGCTCTTCCAAAGTAAGCTTACCCCCAAAGGCTCTATATACACGGCTTTGTATTCTGCAGGGCTTAAATAGCCTAAATTCTTCTTTACATCTATACCCTAATAATCTATAATATATTCTCAATTGAGCAGAAGACCTGTATTTGGAATCGATAATAAGGAAAGGGGTTTGTTATGGGAAGAAACAAGAAAGAAAAGCAGGAAGTCGCAAAAACTCAAGTCTCAAACAAAGAAAAGGCCCTCAACATGGCGTTATGCCATATCGAGAAGGAATTCGGCATAGGTTCCATAATGAAGCTTGGTCAGAATTTTAAGGTGGATGTGCCGGCTATCAGCACAGGAGCGATAACGCTTGATACTGCACTCGGAGTGGGAGGTGTGCCCAGAGGGAGAGTTATAGAGATATTCGGGCCGGAAGCAAGTGGAAAGACCACGCTCTGTCTCAGTATAATAGCCCAGGCACAAAAATTAGGAGGACAGGCTGCCTTTATTGATGCCGAGCACGCATTCGATTCAACCTACGCAAAAAAAATAGGCGTAAATCTTGATGAATTGTTGATTTCACAGCCGGATACGGGTGAACAGGCCCTCAGCATAGCAGAGATGCTGGTAAAATCAAATGCCATTGATGTGATTGTAATTGATTCGGTAGCAGCGCTCACACCCCGCGTTGAACTTGAAGGCGAAATGGGCCAATCACACATTGGGCTTCAGGCACGTCTAATGAGCCAGGCGCTACGGAAACTAACAGGTGTAATCTCAAAGTCAAAGACTTGCGTAATTTTCATAAACCAGATTCGTATGAAGATAGGAGTTATGTTTGGAAATCCTGAGACAACCCCGGGTGGCAGGGCACTTAAGTTTTATTCATCGGTGCGCATCGACCTTAGAAGGATAGCATCTTTGAAGAAAGGCGATGAGGTTGTAGGATCACGGATTAGGGCAAGCGTTGTTAAGAGCAAGGTTGCCCCGCCTTTCAAGAAGGCCGAATTCGATATTATGTACGATGAAGGTATTTCAAGATCCAGTAGCATCCTGGATTTGGCTGAAACGCACGGTATTGTTAAAAGGGTCGGCAACTGGCTTTCTTATGGCGAGGATAAAATAGGGCAGGGAAAAGAAAATGCAAGGCTTTACTTAAAAGAAAATCCTAGCATTCTAACAAAAATTGAGAAAGAGATAAGAGAAAAAGTGCTAACAAGGTAGGTTCAAATGGAAAATAAAAGACTAGCGTTACTTATAGGCATAATCGTTGTAGTGATATTCTCTCTAGCCTTTATAATCGTGAGGGTAAGGACAATGCCCCCGAGAGAGGGCATTGTGCCGACCGTAAAAATAAAGGGCGAAATAGCGCTTGAAAATGCCTTTGTTAAGGTTGCCGAGAAGGTAGGTCCTGCTGTTGTCACTATCTCTACGGAGAGAACACAAAAAATCAGGGCAATTCCAAGCGACCAGCTTAATTTAAAAAGGTTTGGCAGGGTAGCTCCACAGACTCAGGCAGAGCTCGAGCAGTTTTTCCGGCAATTTTTCGGTTATCTTCCGGAAAGGGAGCTTAAGCAGCAGGGTCTGGGCAGCGGTTTTATAATTGACAAAGAGGGAAATGTCCTTACAAACTATCATGTTGTTGCCGGTGCCGAGAAAATCACAGTGACGCTGCCTGATGGCAGGAGCTTTCCCGGAAAGATCCGCGGCAGAGACCCAAGAATGGACGTAGCGCTCATTAAAATAGATGCGCTTGATTTACCTGTAGTCGAACTCGGTAATTCCGATAATTTGAAAACAGGCCAATGGGTTATTGCCATAGGAAATCCATTCGGGCACATATTAAAGAGCCCAGAGCCGACAATAACGGTTGGGGTAATTAGTGCTCTACATAGGCACATACCTTCTGATGGCGCGCGTGGAGTTCACTTCGACATGATCCAGACGGATGCCGCCATAAATCTAGGCAATAGCGGTGGTCCGCTATGTAACATGCAAGGAGAGGTTATAGGAATCAATGTAGCTATCTTTTCTACGAGCGGGGGAAGTCAAGGCGTAAGCTTTGCAATGCCGATAACGGTAATCAAGAACGTGCTCGGTGAACTCATGGAGGGAAAAGAGGTTTCGTATGGATGGTTTGGGATATTGGTTCAGGATATAACCCCGGAACTAGCAGAATATTTTAAGTTGCCAGGAAAAAATGGAGTTCTCGTAGCAGGAATAGTGCAGGGAGGACCGGCGCATCAGTACGGCATAAGACCGGGGGATGTAGTGATAGAATACAATGGAAAAAAAGCCGAAAACCCCTTTGATCTCATAAGAATGGTGGAAGATACAGAACCCGGAACGGTCGCAACTATTAAACTCATAAGAGACCGCAAGGTTGGTACACTTAAGGTCAAAGTTGGAAAACGTATATATGCTGAGGAAATCCCCAAAGAGGTGGCGGCTCCGACTGAACAGTTTGAGTCCAAGCCGTGGCGCGGGGTAAGAGTATCGGGCATTACACAAGAATTAGCGAATCAACTTAATCTCAGCGACAAAAACGGTGTTGCAATAATTGCTATAGATACCTCTGGGCCGTTTTACACAGTAGGATTGAGAGAAGGCGATGTCATAAGAGAAATAAACAAAAATCCGATACGAAATATCTCTGACTTTAATCGGGTTGCCCAAGCGGTTAGAGGCAAGGCCCTCATAAGGACAGATGATGGCTTCTTTATTGTTGGAGAAAAATAAAAAGCATTACAGTACATGGCGAATAACGATATTGAAAAAGCTGAAAAATACGCACAAAGACTTCTTAGGGTTCGTCAAAGAAGCGAAAACGAGTTAAATACAAGGTTAGGCAGGAAGGGATTCGACAATAGGACAATAGCGAATTTAATAGACCAGTTTAAGGAAAAGGGCCTATTGGATGATGTTAAGTTTGCCAGATCCTGGGTAAATTCCAGAATGAAGTTAAACCCAAAAGGCGCACTTGCTCTCAGGCACGAGTTAATCGAAAAAGGTATTTCGAAAGAAAATATTGACTTGGTAATTCCTAAAAATGTCGAATTCGAAGAAGAAACAGTAAAGCGGCTTGTTTCGGAAAAGGCAAAGCAGCTTAAAGGGCTGCCGAAAACAAAAGCAAAGAAGAGGCTCTACGATTACTTGGCGCGCCGCGGTTTTAAGTACGAAGTTATAGATACGGTAATAGGGAAAACTATAGACATAGATGAAAAGTAGCGATATAAGAAATAAATTTCTGGAATTTTTTAAGTCCAAGGACCACGAGGTGGTGGCTAGCGATACACTCGTTCCGAAAAACGATCCCTCGCTTCTTTTTACGAGCGCGGGAATGAATCAGTTTAAGGATCAGTTCATGGGACGCAATATCACCTACAAGAGGGCAGTTTCTTCTCAGAAGTGCCTTAGAACAGGCGATCTTGAAAAGGTAGGGAAGACAAGTGGTCACCACACTTTTTTTGAGATGCTCGGAAACTTTTCTTTTGGTGATTATTTCAAGAAAGAGGCTATAGCCTGGGCCTGGGAGTTTATGACAGGCGTCCTTGGAATTTCAGAATCCAAATTGTGGGTTTCTGTTTATAAGGATGATGATGAGGCATTCGACATATGGTTAAAAACTGTTAAGGTTCCAAAAAAGCGCATAGTAAAGTTCGGCGCAAAAGATAATTTTTGGCCGCAGAACGCTCCTACAGAGGGACCGGACGGGCCATGCGGACCGTGCTCAGAGATTTTTTATGATTATGGAGAAAAAACAGGATGTGGCAAAAAAAGCTGTAACCTTTCCTGTGACTGCGGAAGATTTGTTGAGGTATGGAATCTCGTTTTTACTCAGTTTAACAGAAAAGGAGTGAATAATCTAACGCCACTTCCTAGCAAGAATATAGATACCGGCATGGGGCTTGAGAGGATATCGGCAGTGATGCAGGGGGTAAAGACAAACTTTGAGACGGATTTGTTTACACCTATAATCGATCAGATTATGGGTTTTGGCATACAGATTCCAAAGGCCTCTATGAGCACGATAGCAGACCATATACGCGCTGCGACCTTTGCCATATGCGATGGTGTTTCGCCCTCAAATGAGGAGAAGGGTTACGTTGTAAGAAAATTGATACGTCGTTCATCCTTATTGACTAAATCCGATGTGCCGCATCTCTATAATTTGGTGCCTTGTATCGTGAAAATCATGAGCGATGTTTACCCGCGCCTTAAGTCAAGAAGGGAAGACATATCATTTGTTATCAAGCAGGAAGAAGAAAGGTTTAGGAACACGCTTCAAAGTTCGCTGCCCAAGTTTAAGGAGTTGATTGAAAAATATCGAAAAGAAAGAAAAATACCTGGCAATGAAATCTTTAAGCTGGTTGATACCTATGGGCTTCCCATCGAAGTGATTGAGTCGAAGGCGAATAAAAGCGGTTATAAACTTGATATCAAGGGATTTGAAGAATGTATGAAGAGGCAAAAGGAGCTCTCAAAAGACAAAAGCAACATGCTAGCTGGCATTTTCGGTGAGGACGCATTTAAGAATGCGCCACGACCTAAAATTTTAGAAGTAGAACCGTTAAATGTGGAAATCGCGTTTATGGAGAGTGGAGGTGTTGAGATAACGAGCCAAGCATTAACAGACGATAAGGTTTGCATACTGACTTCACCGCAGTGCGGAGCGTTTTACGCAGAGGCGGGAGGTCAGGTTGGAGACTCAGGCTTTATTGAAAATGTCATGGATGGAAGTAGGACCGAAATTCTAAATACACGAAAAGTGGATGGTAGGATTATCCACGAGTGCAAAGTCCGCGGACAGTTAGCCAGAGGTATCAAGGTCCGCGTTATTCTTGATAAAGAGCGAAAAGAAAAAATTGCGATCAATCATACGGCTACCCATCTTTTACATGCCGCACTCAGAAAGGTGCTTGGTGAACATGTTCACCAAGCAGGATCGCACGTAGACGAGAAGAGGTTAAGGTTTGATTTTACATATTCGCATAAGCTTAGCGATAGAGAAATTGAGCGCATCGAAGAACTTGTAAACGAAAAGATAAAGGAGCAAAAAATAGTTAAGAAAGATATGAAGTCCCGCGAGGATGCCGAAAGGAAGGCGCAATTGCCCTTTTCGGTGAAAAATATGGTAAAGAAGTAAGGGTGGTTTCCATCGGGGACTATTCCAAGGAGCTTTGTGGCGGCTCTCACATAGAGAATACAAAGGAAATAGGGTTGTTTAAGATTGCCAGGGAAAGCTCTATAGCTGCCGGCATGAGAAGGATAGAGGCAGTTACCGGAGAAAATGCCAGGCTTTGCATTGAAGAACAGAAGAATCGTCTAAAGAGAGTGAATGAGTCTAAAAAGAAAAAGGATGAAGAAAAATTACTTCATCATCAAAGGATGAAAGAGGCCGAGACTAGATTAGATGAAATATCGAGTAAGGCAAAAGACATAAAGGGCGTAAAGGTCATACTCGAAGAAATAAACGACGCGGATTTAAATTTGTTGAGGAAATTGTCTTACAGCATAAAGACAAAGAATAAATCGTCCTTTATTGTGCTTGCAGGCAAACGGGATGATAAAGTAATCTGTGTTTTATCTATTTCGGAGGATTTGGTTAAAAAAGGTATGGACGCCGTGGCTATGATTAAGGAGATAGCAACTGTCATTGGAGGATCCGGCGGGGGGCGAAAGGAATTTGCACAGGCCGGTGGAAAAAATATCTCTAAGATAAAAGAGGCCCTGGCAAAGGCAAAAGAAATATTTAGCAGGAGTTAATA
>JABMRN010000017.1 GCA_013202515.1 Candidatus Omnitrophota bacterium
ACAAAGATATGGAGCGGCATCTGGCAGCTTGGAAGAGTTTCTTCTTTTAGCCCAACTTCTTCCTTTGCTCTTATTGCATTCATGAGGCCGCCGCTTAATTCTCTTCCCGGCTGGAGAGTTCCTTCTTCTTTGCTTATAAGTTCGACTTCGCCACTTTCTACTTTATACTGCGTACCGCGCTCATAATAGCAGTGTGCTTCGAGAGCATCTTTTGCAAAATGTAAAAGAAGGTAATTATCTTTTTCCGTTAATGCTATGCCACTTTTAACAGCAAGCGCGGATACCTTTCTCAAAAATTCCTTTTCAGCCCATCTGTTAAAAACTATACTTCTCTGATCTTCGTCTATAAGACAGTTTCGTGACAATAATTTATTCTTTACAGAATCCACCTTAACATCATAAAGAGGTTTATCGCCCAAGATGATGGCACGCTCGGTTAGCTTTCTTAGGCTATTTCGTCTTAGCGCATCCTTTCTTGCCCCACCCGATATAAGAAACGTATTGTTTAAGTCAAAATAAAAAGCCACATCACCTTCATCAGCAAGCCAGCGCCAACTGCGATCCAAAAATACACGGTTTTTCGTAAAGAGCGCTTCCGCCTCTGTCCTGTGAACAAGCTTATCCACTAAACAGTAAATAACGTCTTTAGTGAATGCCTCATCAACGGAAATACTACGTCTTTTTACAGTGTTGTTTTCGATATATAGTTCATATGCCTCATCTTTGCCCTCTTTGTTCTTGATTATTAAAGATGTACTTACGCCAAATTGCGAATACGCAAGGGCGCCTTCCATTGCGTCTTTTTCTGACAATGAATCGTGAGTTGATGTTCTTATAATACCATCGCTTAATCCAGCATCCCTTATATTAAAGACTTCAAGCATAGTTGCGATAATACCTGTTTTCGTTTTACCTCCACCGCAAAGTATTTCGGCATTGTTATTGCCTTCGCTTGCAAGATGCATGGCCGCATTCGTTTGATATTCAAATGAAGCATAGGGCATAGCGCTTTCAATGGCTTTTTCTATTTGCTCGACTCTTTCCCGCATTATTTTTGAATAATCTATCTGCCCGCTAATTTTGTTTGCCCAAATTAACACTTTTCTGTAAAGAGCTCTTATTATAGGTATAGAAATCATGATTATTGAAAGAAAGATAATTGCAACGGCTATCACGCCAACCGGACTTTGAGTAAGCTGTAAAATATAATCAATAAAGCTTTCGAAAATATTGCCTTTAACTACTTCCTGGCTTAACTGACTGATGTAAGCATATGCACCGGAAGACCACAACATCGCTCCTATAAAGAATGGAAGTCCTCTAGCTATTCTACTTGGGCCTATCTTCGGCTTGAATGGTGCTTCAGGTTTTTTTCCTTCGCCCGTTGCATCTATCGGTTTTGCGGCAGGCAAATCTATTTCTACTGCTACAGGTTCTTTGCTTGTCACTTCTAGTGCTGCCTCGGGTTCTGCTGCCTTCTGAATGTCTTCTGCTATTTTTTGCTTGAACTCTCTTGAAATTCTATCTATTTCAACCGATATAGTCGGAGATACAGAAGCAGTTTTGTAATGCTGCTCACAGCTTCTTTTGCATGGTAATTCAATATCTATCGGACGGGTTTCGGCAGAAATATCTATTTCTCCCCATCTTTCTGTGTTAACCATATAGTGTTCAGCTACGGCACCGCTTTCAAATTCAACTTCACTTGTCCATAACCCTACTAATTCTGCTTTTTCTCCAAATACCCTCAAAACAGCAGTAAGTATTACTGATTGTGTTAAGCAAAGCCCTTTCCCTCTTATTACCTGTATTAAATAGTCTTTATCTGTATCAGAAATAAAAAATTCGGGCTTACTTTCCGGCGTCCCTGCAGAGTGAATTCCTGATATCAATGCCCTCAATATCGTTAATTGGGGCTCTATGTCTTCTGCCTTTATTTCGGGAGACAATCTTTTTGCTCTTAAGGCTTTCATGAGCTCATCCTGCGGAACGTTTCCGTCTTCACCTATATTATGGCTAACCTTTGAATAAATAGATTGTACGTAATCTTCTTTCCTAAGGTTCTCATTGAGCTCCATTATGGCTTCTTCTCTTTTTTGGCCCAAAGCTTTAAGGCGGCGGGCTGCTTTAACCAATTTTTCGCCTGCTTCTTCTGCTTCTTTCGCTGCTACCCCTAATTTGAATTGCGCATATTCCTGCTCGCCTATTTTAAGCAAGGTTACATCTAGCTCTCCGGTATTTACGTCTTTTATCATAACAAACTTATATATCTGGCCAACCGCCTTTATGGTTCTAAGATCTACAACCATGGTAATTCTATTGCGATGTTCATCGACTTCCATGGTTCTTGTAAATTCTTCAGCAATAGCCATCATGCAATCACGATAGGCCTCTGTAATAAAACCTTCTTCTATCTGCAAGCTATATTGTTCTTTTAGATTCTCAAGGTAAGCATCCCTGAATTCGGGACTTGCTTTCTTGCCAAAAGATATGGCAAGCCCTAATGCCTGCGTATCCAGCTCATCAATGCCCAGCTCTTCTGTAATATATTTCGATTCCGCGAAGCAGGAATAGAGGGCTAGATAATCACCTTTTTCCAGCATCTCCTGATACGGCTCGGTCTTATTAGTAAGGATCGCTATGTAAGGCCTTTCGGGGGCATCTTTATCGAACTTAGGAACAACCACTAAATATGAAAGCTTCTTTTCTTTGAACAAATCAGTAAGCCCTTCTGAATGGAAACCACCGGTAACAAGCGCTGCTACCTTTTGGCCATTTTCCCTCATGCGCTTTAAGGTATTAGCGAACATAGCCTGATTTCGTTCTTCGGCAAGGCGGTAAAATTCAAGGGCATCGGGAATGTTTTCGAACATAGCTGCTATATCAAAGCTGCCTTCATGAACCAGATTATGGCGCTTGTAGTTTTCTTTTATGAAATCTATAAATTCGCTTTTCCTGATATCTGTCACAAAACTCTTTAGGGAAGCATATGAGGTAGTATTAAGTTTAGACTGGAAAAGGTCTCTTAAGAGATATGCAACACCAAGCAGCTTATCAAGGTCTCTTTCTCTGTCGTTTCTGAAAAGTTCCTGCTTGATTATGCCTTCAAGGGCATCTATCTCACTGAATATGCTCACTATATCAACAGACTCGTACATCCTGATATATTCGGTGAATCTAATGAGCTCTCCGTATCCTTCGGAAAGAATACTGTTTGCATCCGCCAATTTTACAAGGTAGGTATGAAAATCTGAAGAAGAGATCTTTCCGCGTTTAAAATCGACACTTTTTAATACAAGCACTTCGAGTTCATTTTTGTCAATCTTATCGCTCAATACATCAATAAGCGCTTTTCTCTCTTCTGTGGCCTTGTTGAAATCTATTGCCTTCTCTGATTCCCTTACTTGAGCTAGGATATTAAGATTGGCATCACTGTCGTATTTAACACCGTATTTATCGGCTAAAACACATATATAGTCCCAATAATCGTTAAATGAAATCTCGCCTTTTCTCTGCAATAATGAATTATCGCTTAGCTTGATGAGATCCTTTGAATA
>JABMRN010000250.1 GCA_013202515.1 Candidatus Omnitrophota bacterium
AAATAAAAGGCACAATGTATTATAAATTTTGCTTACAACTATGCGCTTTAGTCCATCGGCTCTACGCCTCGGATATCCAATAATAGCGTGCCGTTCATTCACTTTAAACCATGCTTGATTTAAATCCCGCATTTCGTATTGCCCATCCCCATCCGTAATAAAAATAAACTTTTTAGTTGCTAAAGCAAAACCATCCCTGAGGGTTTGCCCATATCCTAAGTTCACCTTATGGTGTATAGTTTTTATATTCTTATGTGCAAGCGCCAACTTATTGATTATTTCTCCCCCTCTATCGGGGCTGCCATCATTTATCAATATTATTTCATAATCAGCTTTCAAGTTTTCCAATGTGAAGATGAGTTCATTAACAATATATTCGATTGTAAGCTCATCATTATATACTGGAATCACACAAGAAATAGACTTTGCAGTTTTATCAGAAATAATATTTTGTGAATTTTTTGTAGTATTCATATGTTCTCTTTACTCCCTCCTCAAATGAAATCTTCGGGTTCCATCCAATCTTTCTAATCTTTGTTATATCACCAACATAATCGCCAGTTTCATTTTTCTCGTAACCTTTTGGCCATGAGATATGCTTGATTTTCCCTTTGCCTATAACATCTACTACCGTATTTGCCATGTCTATAAATCTCGTTCCACTACCACTTCCAACATTATAAATTTTACCGCTTGTTTTTGGGTTGTACGCAGCGCGCAAAAACGCTGAGACAAGATCATCGATAAAGATATAATCCCTGATTTGCTTTCCATCTCCGAATATCGTAATAGTCTTGTTTTCCATCGCAAGCTTTATGAACCAACCTACAATGCTGTAATGAAAATGTTTCATTTGTTGCCTTGGGCCAAACGGATTTGATATCCTGAAAACTACTGTATCAAGATTATAGAGCCTTTTATATAGCTTATAATATTCTTCAGACAACAGCTTGTGCAGGGCGTAATGATTTAAGGGATCTGTTGGATGATTCTCTGCAACGGGATTTTGCCTTATCTTACCATAAACAAGCCTTGAGCTTGAAAAAAGCAATCGTGCCTTTTTGTTGTGTTTGAGGCATGTCCTCAGTAAAATAAGCTGGCCCTTCGTATTTATGCTCAAGTCTTCGATCGGCATTTCATTGCTTTTTAGATAGTCTGCCTGAGCAGCGAAGCTAAAAATTATATCCTTGTTTTTTACAAGCTTGCAAACTAATTTTTCGTCGAGTATATTGCCACCGACAAGTTCGACCGAATCCTCAATATCTCGTATATTGAACATCTTACCGCCGTATAAGGGCAGAAAGGCATCTAAAAGCGTCACCTTTGATCCGAGCGAAACTAGCTTATGGGCAAGATTACTACCAAGCATTCCAGTCCCACCGGTTATAAGGATCTTTTTATTCTTAAAGAACTTTTTTTTGTTTTCCGAGTCTCTCATGATATTTCCTTTTTATAGTTTGCAACATCGCGTACACGCAGGTAACAAACCTTTTTTTAACAGCTTCCTTAATTTAATGTACTTTTTGCCATTCCAGATTTTGTCAAATTCCTCTTTATATATATTACCTATTGGGTATTTTAGGGATTCGCATGGATGTACGTCACCGTTAGGATGTATAAAGGTCGCCCTCCACAAAAAAAGGCATTTCCTATGTGTTTTAAAATCCTTTGAATACCAATCTCTAATTTCGGAATCTCCGAGATTAGGAAGAAAGGCAAGATTATGGTTAAATTTATTTTTCAATTCTTTAATGGCATTAAAGTATCTATCGCTTCTTTCTCCCGTATCCGATATATAGCTCATACCTGATATATCCTCTCCTGGAAAATGTTTTTCACATATTTTTTTATTTTTATCGACATCTGAAGCAGAAAGAAAAGTCGGGTGTCCAATCCGTATAAGATCCGCCCCCTCCTCTTTTAATAGACTTGATAGTTCTGAAAGCTCTCCTAAATTTTCCTCCGTAATCATAATCTGAGCGATTATTTTTGTATATTTCTTTTGTTTTGCAAAAAAGGCCACATTGCGTAATAGCTTCTCGAAGGCACCTTTTACCCCTACAATACTATCATGTGTTTGAGCTGTG
>JABMRN010000251.1 GCA_013202515.1 Candidatus Omnitrophota bacterium
AAGGTATCTTAAATATCTTCAGCCCCAGTTCATTCAACATAGCTATACTTTCTGCATCGAAAGGCGTTGAAAGAAACATGATGCCCTTCTTTCTGCAATATTTAATAAGTTCTTTATGTGCGGCTAAGTCCAGTTCAAACCTCCTTAACATTTCAAGCTGTGATTCAGTTGTGTTGGTTCTTCTTTTTTGATATTCAGCTTTAGGCGCCGTAATACTTACAACATTTTCGGCTCGGAAAGTCTGAAATTTAACAGCGTCGGCACCGGCATAAACCGCTGCATCTATCATTTTCCGTGCAGTTTTCAGAGTTCCATTGTGATTAACTCCAGCTTCGGCAATTATGAATGTCTTGTTCTTTACATTACCCACGGTCATATTTATCCTTTACCCCTATCTCCCATGTGCCTTGCAGGAATACCAAAAACTCTGGAATTTTGCTTTACGTCATTAACGATTACAGCGCCGGCTGCGACAAGAGAATCCTTCCCTATGTTTATTCCCGAAACAACTTTTGATCCAATGGCAAGCAATGCCCCCTCTTCTATCACGGTAGATGCGCCTACATTGACACCGGCAGAAATCAAGACATTATCCTTTATTACGGTTTCATGATCTATTGTTGAACCGGTGGCAATAATAACATTGTTTCCTATGCGCACATCAGTGTTGATTATTACGCCGGGAAATATAATATTCCCTTGCCCCATTGAAACGGTTCTTGAGATAACAGCCGACGGATGAACCGCAGATACAATTCTAAATCCGGCTATCTCAATTTTTTTATAAATTTTTTTTCTAAGGCTATTATCCCTAAAACCGCCGATACCGATTGCGGCGTTTTTTATACCATTTTTGATCAACCCGGACAGAATATCATCATTTCCAAGAATAGGGTAACCACAAAAAGAATCAGAGGAACATTCTTTATCGGTCGTAATCCCTATAATTTCATATCCGCCCATTTCACGCAAAATGTCTATAACGACCTTTGCGTGGCCGCCGTTTCCGACAATGACAGTTTTTTCTTTCATATCTGCTTACAGCTCACTTTTTAATAGTTTTTTTATGTGCCTGCACACAAATTTAATATCTTCTTCGGAGTTCACTGTCGAGCTGGGCAAGCATAGGCTTTTTTCATATATATTTCGTGCATTATAAAAATCACCTTTACCGTAGCGCTTATAGGGAGGCAATTCTATTAACGGCATAAATACTCTTCTGGCAGGTATCCCTAGCTCTTTTAATCCAGTTTGTACGATATTTATATCTATTGCTTTCTTAAGGTAAATACAGTTTAACCACCATGGGCTTTCTGCGCCTTCATATTCTTCTTGAAAACCAATCCCCTCTACATTTTTAAGTTCTTCCCTGTAGATTGACCTGAATCTCTTTTTCCGGCGCAAAAAATCACTTAATCTATTCATCTGCGCAAGACCTAAAGCCGCCTCTATGTTTGTCATTCTGTAGTTAAACCCTATCTCGGGATGATGGCCTTCTTTTAATGCATGTTTCGCCTGATTTACTAAAAATTTTATATGCCCTAGTCTCGCTTTGTTATCCCCTACCACCATGCCCCCGCCGCCTGTAGTGATAACTTTATTGCCGTTAAAACTGAAGCACCCTAAATCTCCGAACGTTCCTGTATGTTTATCGTGGTATTTTGCTCCCAGGCTTTCCGTAGCATCCTCTATTACATAGAGATTGTGTTTTCTGGCTATCCTCATTATCTCATTCATATCGCACGGGTTTCCGTAAAGGTGAACCGGTATTATCGCCTTTGTTTTCTCGGTTATACTCTTTTCGATTTCGCGTGGCTCAATATTCCAGGTTCGTCTATCTACATCTACAAAAATGGGTTTTGCACCTACGTAGATAATAGGATTAACCGTAGCGACAAATGTTAGCACAGGAACGATTACTTCATCTCCTTGGCTTATGCCAAGCTCATGTAGAGCTATATGCATAGCCGCCGTCCCGCTTTGCGTTGAAACAGATTTCTTTACGCCTAAATATTTGGCAAAACTTTCTTCGAATTCTGTCACAAAGGGGCCAACCGTTGAAACGAATCCCGCATCTACGGCATTGTTTAAATATCGTTTTTCCAGAGCTCCGATATTCGGGGTATCTAAATGAATCTTTTTATACATTGTATATACCCGATTTATACAAGCTTGAATTCTTTTTATCTTTAAACCACGCTATTGTCTCATCAAGCCCTTTATCCAAAGGATGCCTCGGATTCCAGCCTGTCAGCCTTTTAATTTTCGCATTACTGCCGAGAAGCCTCATTACTTCTGATTTTTCGGGTCTTACCCTTTGTTTATCCAAAATTATTTTTGCCTTCGGATTTATCTTTCCGATAATCTTTTCCGACAATTCTCCTATCGCAATTTCTTCTCCGCTTGATATATTTATCTCCTCCCCGATTGTATCATCCGAAGTGGCTATAGCTACGAATGCCTCACATACATCCTTTACATAGTTAAAATCCCTCTTGGGTGTTAAAGAGCCTAAATTTATCTTGGTTATACCATCTAGTAATTGAGTTATTATTGTAGGTATAATCGCCCTTGCCGATTGCCTTGGCCCGTATGTATTAAAAGGGCGGACAGTCGCAACCGGAACATTGAACGATTTAAAGAAGGATTCTGCGATTCTATCTGCCCCTATTTTGGAAGCGCTGTAGGGCGATTGCCCCTGCATGGGATGATCTTCATCTATGGGAATACGCTTTGCCGTGCCGTAAACCTCAGAGGTAGATGTTGCCAAAACCTTTTCCACCTCGCACTCCATAGCCGCTTGAAGAATATTTAAAGTGCCTTTTATATTAGTATCTACATAGGAATCCGGTGAGTGATATGAAAAAGGAATGCCTATCAGGGCTGCCAGGTGAAAAACAATATCAATATCTCTCATTGCCTTTTTCACGCCATTGGGGTCTCGTATGTCCCCTGTAAAAATCTCGATTTTACTAAGCTTATCCTTGTCAATACTATCCAGCCATCCCCACGAATTCAAGAAATTATAGAAGACAAAAGCCCTTATCCTGCAGCCTTCTTCTAAAAGGCGCTCCACGAGATGGCTTCCTATGAATCCTTCGGAACCGGTCACAAGCACTCTTTAATTTTTAATCTTCATTGCAATCTCAATCCTTTCAAGAAGGCAATTGATATAGATTGTCTCTTAATCTTTCTAATGCCATATCGTCGTCAAAAGCGTCATACAGGCGTATATCTTTCTCGCTTAACACTTCTTGACAATTGACTTTTTCGGTTAATATATTTTCTATCTGCTTGAACAAAAGATTTTTGTCTTCAAAAACTAATATATTGTGGTACTTCTTTGCAAAAAGATGATTTTTATCACTCATGGGGTCAAAATAAAGTGCGTTCTTGCCGCAGATCAATGCTATTGTCGCTGGACTATTCATGCCCATAGTGACACAAACATCGGAAATAGATATGACTTCTTCCGCGGCCCATTTTGATGAATTTACCAATACAAAATTTTTGCAGGCATCCAGTTCTTTGCGTAATCTTTCATACATCTTACGATTATTCTGTGATATTTTTAATTCTTCGCCGGGCAAGGCCTTTGGTTTCAGCAATATGCTCAGATCCTTTCTTCTGTCGCAAAATTCTTTTACCATCTCTAGATATTGCAAAAAATATTCTTCCATAACAAAGGTGTCGTTATCAAAAGCCGTATCAAAGAATGTAACTTTCTTCTTTTCTGTTTGCAATAGCGGCATTTCTTTAATTATTTTTTCTTTATTGCATATTGCCTTATTATAATTCCTTTTATATGGGCAGCCTATATTGAATTTTTCATCAACAAAATAATTATCCGCGTGGGAATCGTAGTGAATATCGCCCCAAGTAAAATAGATATTATGAGGAGAAAAGGCGTACATATAATCCCTATAATGCGTTAAATCGCTCAAATGTAAAATCACATTTTTTGTTCCGTATCTGTTTAAAATAATCGTTTCTTCGGCATCGCCCCAAAGCTTGTTTGAAATAAAGCACTTTATGCCATATAGATTCATTAATACCTCTATAGGGAAACACCTTTTGTGAAAGAGGGCTATATAATAGGATAAGTAAGCCTGCCCACTAGCAAAGAGAGAAATGTGAGTCCTGAGAGGAACAAAAAGGTAAAAAAACAGTATGTTAAAAAAATCTCTATTTATATTAATTTTTAACTCCGGAACAGAGGCTGTATTAAAACCTTTTTTTACTGCCTCTTTAAACGCGTTCTCCCTTTGAGGGTTCTTGCTAAACTTGAGCATTAGCATATCTTCTTTTTTGAACCTCTTGCCGTCTATTGCGATGTCATCGCCTAAGATTGAAGAATGAGATGTCTCTGAAGCTGCTTCTCTGGCTAATCTGTATTTTTTCTTTTGCCTGTTAAAAACCACCCCCCGTTTCATGAGCTCCCTGAAAAGCCAGGCATAATATATAAGTACAAATAATCCCGGCCATAGCGTGCCGATCCATTTTATCCTGTATTTAACCTGATGCTTATCTTCCATGTACTCCACAACAAACTTGCTAACAGGATTCTTGCACATTAAAATTTTTCCTCCGGGCAAGGCAGACAATCTTATAGCATGGAACTGCTTCAATAAGTTAAAAATCTGTCGGCATAATTCCTTTTTAATGTAAGCTTCAAACTTCTGCGTTCCCAAAATACTGTTGTAGTATTTGATAAATCCATCGTGCTTCTTTATATTATGGTTGTAAAATTTTGTACTTAAATCTATGGCTGATTCGTTAATTTCATACCATAGACCTTTTTGCTTACCTATCATGACGTTAGATTTTTCTACGGATTCCTTTATGTATTTTTTTGCGAAGAATATATTTCGACAATGCGTGATTACGCTTGAATAGATATCGCCACCCATGACTAACAATTTCAAATTCCTAAAAAAGCCGTACAGGATAAGTTGTCCGTATTCAAATTTATTCCTATTAAACACGGCTATATGTGTGTTATTCATTTTATTGTCTCGCACTTGCGGCAGAAGTTTTTGACGTCCCAGTTATTAAGCAGTTTGCCGACCTGAAAAGAAAAATCTCCGCCATAAAGTTTTTCCATCTCTTCAAAAATTATTTTAAGCTTAGCTGCCTCGCAGAAAATCCTGTAATGCCCGGGCCTACTGTATGCAGTCAGGGGGGCCACACCTAATTCATGAAGGTACCAGGCATTCGCATCGTAGGGTAAATATAACGCTTCGCTTATATTGACATAAGGCTTGCTTTTAAAAATGGCGCCTACGTTTCGCGTAGCGACCATCCATTGCCTTGCGGAACGCAAAGATTCGCGCACCTCACGGGACATAGCCGCACCGGCTATGTTCTCTATGGAGGAATACGCCAGCTCAATTGCCGGAATACAGCTCTCAAGTAGAAGTTCTGTTTTATATTTTCGGATGAGGTTATCCCCCAGC
>JABMRN010000252.1 GCA_013202515.1 Candidatus Omnitrophota bacterium
AAAACGGTGAAAGAAAAAGTAGAAGCTGCTCTCAATAAGGTAAGACCCATGCTACAAGCAGACGGCGGAAGCGTCGAATTAGTAGATGTAAGTACAGATGGGGTAGTAAAAGTAAAACTTACGGGCGCTTGTAGTGGCTGTCCCATGAGCCAAATGACGCTAAAGATGGGGATTGAAAAGGCTATCAAGAAAGAGATACCCGAAATCAAGGAAGTTATTGCTGTTTAATGATCACGCTTGAAACTACACTTTCAGATGTAATTCAAAGGGCAGAAGGAGTAAAAAGTTTCCGGTTTAAGGTAGGTAAACCAACATCCTTTCTTGCTGGTCAATTCTTCTTTGTCACAATTAGAATAAACGGAGAGGAAAGAACTAAACATTTTTCTTTTTCGAATTCACCGACAGAAGCGAGATATATTGAATTTACTAAAAGAATAACATCTAGTGAATACTCAACCGCCCTGGACACAATGAAAGTCGGTGACTGGGCGCGCCTTAAGCTGCCCCTTGGAGCATTTACACTAGAAAACGAGCGCTCAAAGATAGCTTTTTTGTCAGGGGGAATAGGCATAACGCCTATACGCAGCATGATCAAATATGTCGTAGATACAAAATTGCAAACAGACATCGTGCTGCTATACAGCAATAGAACTGAAGACCAAATAATTTTCCGGGGTGATTTTGATGAAATGCAAAATGCTTCGGCTAATATACGCATAGTATACACGCTGACATCAAAAGAACTGAACAAAGCATCATGGAACGGCAGAACGGGTTATGTAAATGAGGGTATGATTAAAGAGGAGATCCCTGATTATCTAGAGAGGGTTTTCTACGTATGTGGGCCTCCTGCTATGGTAAACGGCATGATGGATATTCTAAAAAACAAGTTAAGTATATCTCAAGACAACCTGAAGAGCGAGAATTTTACAGGTTACTAAAGAAAGGAAATAGAAATGGCTGTTGAAAAAATCGGAGAGAACTATAGATGCAACATATGCGGAAATGAAGTAACTGTAACAAAAGTAGGCGCCGGAGAACTTGTGTGCTGCAATGAACCTATGGAAAAATTTGCCAACTAGAAAGGAGTAAGGAATGGGAAAAAGCGTTAAAGGAACTCAAACCGAGAAAAACCTTCTTGCATCATTCGCGGGAGAATCTCAAGCAAGAAATCGATATACATACTTTGCAAGTGTTGCCAAAAAGGCTGGGTATGAACAGATAGCGGCGATATTCCTCGAAACTGCCGAGAATGAAAAGGAACATGCTAAAAGGTTTTTCACGCTGCTTGAGGGCGGGGAAGTCGAGATCAAGGCATCGTATCCTGCCGGAATAATCGGAACTACCGACAAGAATCTTGCTGCATCAGCAGACGGAGAAAACCTTGAATGGACAAAACTTTATAAGGATGCCGAGAAGGTAGCCGAAAACGAAGGTTTTGAGGCAATAGCTGCTCAATTTAAGGAAATCGCAGAGGTAGAGGAAGAGCATGAGAAACGTTATAGAAAGCTTCTCAATAACCTTAAAGAAGGCATGATATTTAGGAAAGACAGCATTGTAAAGTGGAAATGCCGAAACTGCGGTTATGTACATAAGGGTAAAGAGGCACCCGAAGAGTGTCCTGCCTGTAAGCATCCACAGGCTTATTACGAGCTACTCTGCGAAAATTACTAAATTTTAAAAGAGGAGGTTGCTATGAAAGGGCATGTATGTAAAGTCTGTTTTTATATCTCCATAAACGGAAGTGCACCTGAAAAGTGTCCCGTCTGTGGTGCTCCAAAAAGCGCATTTGAGGAAAAAGCAGACGCCATAAAGACACCTCAAGATAGCGCAAATCTCACAGAACTGGAAAAGAAACATATACCAACTATCCTAGTGCTAAAGAAATGCGGCCTAATACCGGGTTGTCTAGACGCCCATGCAAAAATTGGTGAAATACTGCATCCCGCCCAACCTGAACATCATATAGTCCACATAGATTTTTATCTAAACAATGAACTGATTTCTCGGGTTATGTTAAAACCTGAAAACCTTAATCCAGCTGCAGCACTCCACATTAAAGCAACAAGTGGAAAATTAGCTTGTGTGTCGCTCTGCAATCTTCACGGTGCGTGGATTAGAGAAGTTAATTTATAGGAGGAAAAGTGAGTAAAAACGTAAAAATTTACACAACGCCTACATGCCCATATTGCATCAATGCCAAAAAGTATCTAACCGATCATAAGGTACAATTTGAAAACATTGATGTGTCAGCCGATACTGCCAAAGCACAAGAGATGGTAGACAAGTCCGGTCAGATGAGCGTTCCAGTCTTAGAGGTAGACAGCGAGGTAATCGTAGGCTTTGACAAGGAAAAAATCGATAAGGCATTAGGCTTATAAATGCGAGGTGCAGAAAAACTATGTACGACCTTATCATAGTAGGGGCAGGCCCTGCAGGAATTACTGCTAGCGTGTATGCGGCTCGCAAGAAAATGAATTTTCTTGTTATCAGTAATGACATAGGCGGGCAAACAGCGTGGAGCGGAAAGGTTGAGAATTACACAGGCTACCAATTCATAAGTGGACCGGATCTGGCTGCCAAATTTGAAGATCATATGAAAAAGTATGCTTTTAATTTAAAAGAGAACGAAACCGTACTCGAACTAAAGAAAATAGACAATGGGATATCGATCAAAACAAACAAAGCAAAATATGAAACAAAAATCGCTATAATTGCTTCGGGTACCAGATCTAGAGAACTAAACGTCCCAGGGGAAAAAGAATTCAAGAACAGGGGTATAACCTATTGCGCAACCTGTGACGGACCGCTTTTTGCGGGGAAGGACGTTGCAGTCATAGGTGGTGGCAACTCTGCATTAGATGCAGTGCTGCAACTTGAAAAAATTGCAAAGCATGTTTACCTAATTAATCTAGCTCCAGCGTTAACTGGCGACGCAATCATGCAGGCAAAGATAGCAGGAAGCAAAAATGTAACAATCTTAAACAGTACAGAGGTCAAAACAATCCACGGAAACAAGATGGTAAATGCGATTGAAGTTGTTCCAAGCTCTGGAGAAAAAACAGTACGAAAAATCGACGTTCAGGGTGTTTTTATTGAGATTGGGCTTATGCCCAATTCTGATTTTGCCGAAGGGCTTGAAAAGAACAAAAAAGGTGAAATCAAAGTAAATGCCAGAAACCAAACAAGCGTAGATTCCATTTTTGCAGCCGGTGATGTCACAGACGTACCTTCAAAGCAGATAATTGTAGCTGCCGGTGAAGGGGCTAAGGCATCTATTGAAGCATTTAAGTATTTATCGAGACAGAAATAGATGAAGCATCTCGTATCCGACCACAGGAGAAAAAGAACTGAAATTAAAAAGCGGCTTAATGAATTCTGTAAACTTAGAAATGCAAAAGATGCAGATATTTTTGGGGAATTATGCTTCTGTTTATTGACGCCACAATCGAAGGCGCTCAACTGCGACAAGGCAATAAAAAATCTAAAAAAAAATGGCCTTTTGTTTAGTGGCGGCCCGCGATACATAGCCTCAAAACTAAAAGGATTGGTGAGATTTCATAACAAAAAATCAAATTTTCTTGTAGAAGCGAGAAAAAATGTCAAATGCAGTAAAGGGTTCTCCATAAGAAAAAAACTTATCAGCAACAATCCTTTCCAGATGCGCGAATGGTTGGTAGCAAATATAAAGGGGATAGGCCATAAGGAGGCTAGTCATTTTTTAAGAAACATTGGTTTTGGGCAGACTATGGCAATCCTTGACACCCACATACTCAAGAATTTAAAAAGACATGGAGTAATCACAAGTATACCCACCTCAATCACAAAAAAGAACTACCTTGCAATTGAAAGCAAAATGCAAAGATTCTCCGATAAAATAAACATACCAATCGATGAACTCGATCTCCTATTCTGGTCCCAGGAGACAGGTCACGTCTTTAAGTAATTAATCAATTAGGCACACTATTTATAAAATTTGACTTAGCATTACATTATGGTATAATTGTATCAATCATAAAGCAAACGCAAAGGAAGTGATATATATATGCCAAAAGTTGATGTAGGCCACAACGAACCGATCGAAAGGGCTTTAAGGCGCTTTAAGAGAAAGATCGAGAGAGAGGGTATTCTTAAAACCCTAAAGGCGCGGAAACACTATGAAAAGCCCAGCGAAATCAAAAGGAGAAAGCGAAGATCGCCCCGAAAAAAATAAAATTTTTTTCTATCTTAGTCCTTTCGTTATTCTTACCAATATCCGTTTATGCCGCTTCCACAGATAATACAAATATCTGTGAGCGCCGCATTCTTGACAACGGATTAACTTTAATCGTAAACCCGCTACCAGAAAAAGATATAATCTCCGTTAATATAACCATAAAAGCAGGCTTAAGCTCAGAAAATGAATATGCAGGCACTGGCATCTCCCATTTCATCGAGCAC
>JABMRN010000253.1 GCA_013202515.1 Candidatus Omnitrophota bacterium
CTCGGCGGGAGAGATTTAAAGTAAATTGCGCTGATTTATTATGAGGATTAGCGCTTTTTCTATCTTCCAGGGACTTAAAGACTTAGGGCATGATCTTCCGTTGAAGTTACTGCTTTTAGGTAGCCTTCTCTTTTAGTGTCAAAAAACTCTCTGAAGTAGGCTATTAATTCTCCAAAAAGGCGCCAATTATCTCTGTTTGGCTCTATGTGTAGTAAATGCTTTATCGGCAGTTTATTCGCTGGCTAGGAGCTGAAGAAAAGCCATTTACCAGGAAATCGACTTAATTTATCTCTAGTAAATGGCTTTTAAGGTAAGTTATTTAAACATTTCAAAGTTTATTCTCGTATTGCTTTTTTAGTTTTGAGGAATTCTGTATGGAGTTCCATTTTTCGCTTTTTTAAATACGTTTTGACATCTTCTATTGTATCGAATTTTCTATTGCCTTTTAGCGAATTGCAATATTCACAGGCAGTTTTTAAATTTTCTTCCGCATCTCTTTCAGGCTCTTTTAATTGCGAGTTAAAATGGTCCACAGCTGTTTGATGCCAGGCTAAAGCAGACTCTAATCCGTCTTTGCCGCAATATTGACATACGAAATTATCGCGTTTCTGAATCTTAAAAGCCAGGCTTGATTTAAGCATAATATCATCTCCTTACATGCCTAAGATTACCCAAAGGTAAAATCCTCTTAAATTACATATCAAAAGCAAGGTAGTTGTGATTATTATGACTGCCATCTCCTTGCTGAATCCTATATAAAGCCAGATAAAATTCCCTAAAAATGCAAAAACCCAAACCAGGTTATTCTTTGAACCAATCAGCCAGGTACTGATCATTGTTATTACGATTAGGGACAATTCCAATTTTGTTAGTTTGAAGTTTTTAATCTGCATATAAATAATTTATGACTCCTCTAACGGAGTATATTCATTCTTCTTCATGTGAAAAGTCCATGCCACTGCTTGTTTTGCTGTTTCTACATAAGGAGGTACGCGTAATGTATAAAAAGTACCCGTAGAATGGCATCTTACTCTTACAAGACATATTGCTTCCTCCTCCTTATGCCAGTCAATCGTGACAAGCTTAAATTCGTTATCTTCATCAATGGTAATTTTCGGTAATTCTGAATAAAACTTTTCATAACCAACTTCTTTAAGTGCCGCGTGCCTTACATCAGCATCTTCGACATTTAGTATATCCTTTACCGTTAAGCTGTTATTTCGTAAAAGGTGTAAAATATATTCATCCTCGTTCAAATACTCTTTCTCGCTGTAACTTGATAAAAAACAGTGTATCTTTTCATAGACAATCTCCCCTTTATCATTCCATTCTCTCGTTATCCCGAATAAGTGCCCATCTGCATAATCATATCTAGCACGCATTCTTCCGTTAGAATATCTTTTCACAAAAGCGCCATCGAGTTTACCGTTTTTATACATGCATTCTGTTTTTACAATGCCGTTTTCATACCACAGCTTATGCGTTCCGTTGCATTTATGGTGTTTATAATGAGTAAGTGATTCTATTTGGCCGGACGGATACCGGGATATAGCGTCATAGCTTATACCGTCTTTATAATGCCGTATCTCGGGCTTCATGTTTTAAGCCTCGTCAATAGGGTTGTACTCGCTTTTCTTCATGTGGAAAGTCCATGCCACTGCCTGTTTTGCTGTTTTCATATGAGGCGGCACTCTTAATGTATAGTATGCCCCTGTTGAAGGACATTTGACCTTTAAAAGGTGCATCGGCTCTTCCCGCTTATGCCAATCAATCTTTATAAGCTCGTATTCGCCATCCCTGTCTATTACTTTGTGCTCTACCTGCGAAAGGAATCTCGCATACCCTAATTCCTCCAGACATATTCTCCGCACAGCCGCATTTTTAATTTTTATTATATCCTGCGCCGAAAGCTCCTTATTTTCCATGCGCGCATAGAGTCGGTTGCTTATTTTAGTGTTCCTGACATATATTTGCTTTAAAATAAGCTTTCCTTCCGGTGTCCATTTTTTATAAAAGCCGTTTCTTAAACCATCGGAAAAATTCATTTGCATTTTCATAGTACCGTTTTCATGCCACTCTGTCCATGCGCCATGAAGCATGTCATTAA
>JABMRN010000018.1 GCA_013202515.1 Candidatus Omnitrophota bacterium
ATAAAGAGGAAGCCGTTAAATTCTTTACCCAGAAATGGACCTCTGTGCTTGAGAAAAACGTAAGAAATCACCCCGAACAATGGGTATGGATGCATAGGCGATGGAAAACAAAACCAGAAGGAGCAGCGTAATTTTGGGTTTTTTATATAGAGACAGCTTTATTTATCGATCACTTGTCATAATGGTGCTTTGCCTTGTCTTCTTTTTATCAGGATGTGAAAATAAAAGTGTTAAAAAAAGCGTTACCAAGGACATTATAAGCGAGGATTCTGAAGAAGAAATAGCAATTCAGCACAAGGTGCATCATTTTAAACTTGAGGGATTTACCAAGACCGGAAAGGATCAGTGGTATCTTGAAGGTGAGTTCGCCAAGGTGCTCGAGTCGGATATAATCCTAAGCAATATAAAGGGCGAAAGCTTCAGTGATAAGATCAATGTAGTGCTTACTGCAGATAACGGAGTTTTCCGAAGGCTGACAGGTGCAACAGAACTAGAGGGAAACGTGATTATTACAACGTCTGATAATGGGCGGCTGACAATGGATTTTGCCAACTGGGATGCGGCAAAGGAAGAAGTAACAACAGATTCTTCGGTAGTGATAGAACATAGCGGTATTATTTTGGAAGGTAAGGGTGCATTGGTTAAACCCAAGAAAGAATGGGCCATGTTAATGGAAGGTATAAAGGCAAAAGATTCTACGGACAGAGTGATTACCTGTAACGGACCGCTTGAAGTTGATTATAAGCAAAGACGAGCGATTTTTAACAATGAGGTTATCATTACCGACCCCGATGGAAAAATATGCGCAGATAAATTAGTTGCGTATTTTAATCCGGACACAAGAGAGATCGAAAGACTTGAGTGGATCGGGGATGTGAAGGCGGTGTATTAAGTTATGCATCTTTTAGAGACAAAAAATTTAGTTAAGATTTACGGAGAAAGGCGCGTTGTAGATAACGTTGCTATAAACGTTAAACGCGGTGAGGTTGTTGGCCTTCTCGGCCCAAACGGCGCTGGAAAGACAACTACTTTTTACATGATTACCGGTATCGTTCCTCCTGATAGGGGTAGTATTATTTTTGACAGAAAAGATATTACGCGTATGCCGATGCATCACAGGGCCCGCTGCGGCATAGGCTATCTTTCACAGGAGCCCTCGATATTCAGAAAGCTCACAGTTGAGGAAAATATACTGGCTATCCTGGAAACACTCGGTTTCCCCAGAAAGGAAAGAAGGCGAAAGCTGAATGAACTTCTGGAGGAGTTAAAGATTGCTCACTTAAGAAAAAACAAGGCCTATACCCTATCAGGCGGTGAAAGAAGGCGCCTTGAAATAACGCGTGCACTGGTTACGAATCCATTATTCATTCTTTTGGATGAGCCCTTTAGCGGTATTGACCCGATTGCTGTCTTTGATTGCCAGGAGGTAATACGAGAATTAAGAGGGAAGGGACTTGGGGTTCTTCTGACAGATCATAATGTCAGGGAGACCCTTGCAATCACAGACAGGTCATACCTTATGAATGACGGTAAGGTGCTTATTTCCGGGTCAAAGGAGGAATTGATAAATGACCCAAGCGCCCGCAGGCTTTACCTAGGCGAAAAATTTAAGATGTAAAATATAATTTTCTGTTGATAACACATCCTTTGTAATGATATACTATTGGCTCGGTTTTAGAGATAATTATGAAGATAAAAATAAAAAACATCGATAAGTGCTGCAGACTTTTTGAAATAGAAATCCCTGCTGAGATCGTAAAGCGTGCCACCGAAGAGGTCTATAAAGATATTAAGTCTAAGGCCAAAATTCCTGGGTTTAGGCCGGGTGCTGCACCCAAGGACATCTTGGAAAAACATTACGGCAAGACTGCTGAACAAGAGGTCTTGAGTAAGGTGATACCAGAGGGATATAGAAAGGCCTTAGAGCAGTACAAGATAAACCCGGTAAGCCTGCCTGAATTTTCCGGGGTAGAGATGGGAAAAGACAAAGAACTTAAGTTTAAGGCTAAGGTAGAGGTAAGGCCTGAGATTAAACCTAAAAATTATAAAGGCATACGGGTAAATAGAAAAAAAATAGCGCTTAACCAAGATGAAGTTAATGAGGGGCTTAAGAGGATCCAGGAGATGAGTGCGCAGTTCATTCCCATTGAGCCTAAGGGGCCCGTAAAAAAGGGAGACTATACTGTCTGTGATGTAGAGGCCTTTATTGATGGAAAGCCCATTTCAAAAAAACACAACAACATGTGGATTATGGCCGACAAAGATGCCTCGATGCTGGGACTGGGTGAGCATTTAATTGGCGCAAATCCTGAAGATACAAAAGAGATTCTTACTAGACTCCCTGAGAATTATCCTGATAAGAAATTTACAAACAAAGAGGCCAAGTTTAAGATTCACATAAAAGAAGTTAAGGAGAGGAAGCTTCCTCTCCTAGATGATGCACTGGCCAAAGACATGGGCCTAGAAACCCTCGAGAATCTTAAGGAGAATCTGTCGACGCAGATGCTTGAAAGAAAAGAGGCCACGTCAGCAATAAACATGAAAAACCAGATTTTAGATAAGCTGCTTCAAGATTATAAATTTGATGTTCCGCCGTCAATAACAAAAAGGCAGCTCGATATCCTCGTTAAACAGGCTGAAGAAGAACTTCTCTCTAAAGGCATCAACAAAGAAACCATAGAGAGTAAGAAAAAAGAGCTGGAGCCGAGATTAAAAAATGACGCAATAAATAAGATAAAAGTCTATTTTATTCTGGATGAAATCTCAAGAATAGAAAACATTAAGTTGACAGATGATGATATCGCGAAGAAGTTTGAGAGCATTGCGCGCGCATCTAATCAGGATGTGGGAACCGTAAAAGAATATTACGAAAAGAATGATCTAATGGGTGGACTCGAAGAACAGCTTAAAGAGGAGAAAACCCTAAATTGGCTTTTGAGTGTTGCAAATGTGGAACAGGAAAAATAGGAGGTTGTTATGAGCATACTGGTTCCGATGGTAATAGAGCAGACAGGCAGGACCGAAAGGGCCTATGATATTTATTCGCGTCTTTTAAAAGACAGGATAATCTTCGTGGGGACGCCAATAGATGATAACATAGCAAACACTGTGATAGCACAGCTTTTATTTCTACAGATGGATAATGAGGAGAAGGATATAGAGATGTATATAAACACACCCGGAGGCCACGTTACAAGCGGCCTTGCTATATATGATACAATGCAGTTTGTAAAGCCCGATGTTGCGACCTACTGCGTAGGACAGGCAACAAGTATGGGGGCAGTTTTACTTTGCGCCGGGGCAAAAGGAAAAAGATACGCTCTTCCTCATGCGAGGGTAATGGTTCATCAGCCGTGGGGCGGCGTCCAGGGGCAGGCTGCAGATATAAGCATTCAGGCCAAAGAGATACTCAGGCTAAAGGAACGTATAGAGAAGATACTCTCACGCCATACC
>JABMRN010000254.1 GCA_013202515.1 Candidatus Omnitrophota bacterium
AGTATATTGTAATGAATAAAATGAAAGTATAAAAGACCGCCTTAGAATCAAAAAGAATTAAACAAGACACCAATAGACTTAACACGAGAGCACAGAATAAAATGGTATGAATTTTATTCATTTCCCATAGCCTGGCTATTAGTTGCTTGTTCCTCTGGTTTATCATGATCGCATAGCACCTTCCAATAAATCTGTGCTTTTATTCCAAGTAAAATTCTGTATTTTTTCGTATGCGGCCTCTGCTAGCTTTACCCTTAACCCATCATCATCCAAAAGCTTGATAATATTTTGTGATAAAGCTTTTGGGTTCCCGGTAGGGGAAAGTAGCGCTGTAACACCATCCTCTGCGTAGTCTCTGTTTCCACCGCAATCGGTGGTTGCCACAGCACACCCGCATGCCATTGCCTCTGCTGGAGGCATGGCGAATCCTTCGGCCAGGCTGCTACAACAAAAAATCTGCGACCTATTGTAGAGCTCGGATAATCCGCTATCAGAAATTCTATAATGATACTCAATCCACCGTGGGACTTTTGGCATAAACTTATGGCCGAATAATGCAAATACAACATCCCATTTCTTCTTCTTGCATATCCTGAATGCCTCAATACAGTCTTCTATTTTCTTATATTCCACAGTTGAATACATCGCCAAGACGCGTTGTGGCCTGCGCTGGATATCTACTGTGCGTCTAAAATTAGTAAAATCTACCCCAATTGGAATATGAATTAGATTTTCTTTGCCTGCTGCTTGAAGTACTTTTTCATAAAGCCATTTAGATATTGTAATCTTTTTAAAAGGGAGCTTCCATGTATTTTCTAATCGGTCTTTTGGACCAAAATAGTTTTCAAAATCCTGTATTAGATAAAATTTCTTTCCTTTGGAAACAGAGAAATCCTTTATTATTTCTGCTAGCGGCCAAAAAGTTGCAACAATTATATCGCTATCCGGAACTGTATTAACGCTAACTTCACGAGTAATTAGTGTTTTTATATTATTATCAAGATTTTCCGACATTTTTTTTGAATTAACAATAAAATCTTTTAAATAAGACGCTCTTTGTCGAAGTTTATCATAGAAAGTCTCTCTTGGATTCCAATTCGGAAGGCATTCTGAATAAATAACTGTAAGATCGTGCCCCCTCCTTGAAAGGTGATTGGCATATTCGTAAACAACCTTATAGCCCCCTATAGGCTTACTGAAATATTTAGGCAAAACAAAGGTAATTCTCATAGAGCTTTTCTTCCTTTTATTACAGAAAAGAGCGCCTCACGGACATGTTTAAAATCATAATAGCGTGTAAAAAAAAGAACGCAGAAGAAAATCACGATAAAAACACTACTTCTAAGAAATATACATTTGAGGTGATATAATCTATGACTTATATCCGGTTCGTAAAAAAACACACTTTGAAAAACATAAAACATAGCGAGAAGAAAAAGACTCACGGTGAGCGGTTTAAGCAGCATTTTACTAACAAAATCTTTGAATGATATCTCTATTTTTTTTGCGAAAATAATCAAAAAATATACCGAACTGATTATACTTGAAAGTGTAGTCCCTATTGCTGCGCCGTAAAATCCTATTCTTAGTATAAGAAAAATGGATAAAAATACATTGAGAAATAGATAAAGACATGCATATCTCACTTCAAGGCCTGGTTTATTGATTCCGCGGACAATAGATGTACCTATTCCGGTAAGTATATTGACAAATGCCCCGCAAATAAGAATTATCAATGTAATAACCGTCATCTCAAAACCCTTTCCAAGCCATAGCGAAATAATGTCTTTTGCGTTTATAAGCACAAGGAAAAATAGAGGCACCGCTACAGCAAATAGAAGTTTCATTCCGTTAAAGAAGAGCTTTCTTAGGTCATGACGGTTTCCTATCGCGTTAATCTCACTTGCTGCCGGTATAACAGGTCCTATAATGCTTATGCAAATACTTCTTGCAGCGTTTGTTATCTTCTGTGCAAAATCATAAAAAGCGACAAAATTTACCGTGAGAAAATAAGAAATCAGAAATTTATCCAAATTCTGGTTTATCCAACTGCCAAGGTTGATAATTTGAACTTTGTAGCCAAATTTTAAAATACCTTTCAGCTTATCC
>JABMRN010000255.1 GCA_013202515.1 Candidatus Omnitrophota bacterium
AAATACGCTATATCGGGTTTTGTTATTTCAAAGAGTTTAGCTACTACTGTAGAGACCCCTTTAAAATGACCAGGACGCGATATGCTGCAGAGGTTTCCAGTAAGTTTCTCAACCTCGACAGAAGTAGAAAAGCCCGAGGGATACATTTGTTCTTTATTAGGACAAAAGAATATGTCTACCCCTTCCCTCTCGGCTATTTCTTTATCTCGAGCCGGATCGCAAGGATATTGATGATAGTCCTCATTCGCACCAAACTGTGCCGGATTCACAAATACGCTTACCACAACCACATCATTCTGCTTTCTGGCATTTCTTATAAGGGATACGTGGCCATCGTGAAAATACCCCATTGTAGGAACAAGCCCTATGGACTTGCCGCTTTTCCTCTTTATCCGGGAAAAGACCTTCATCTTGGCAATATCTGCTATTACCTTCATAAACATACCTCTGGGGCTATTTCTCGCAAACCGCGTAGAACAAATTCCCTTTCTCGCATACGCGGATGGGGAATCTCAATGTGAGCACTTTCCATCTGATAATCACCGTATAGCAGTATAACTAAATCTATCGTCCGCGGAGCATTTCTTTCAGTTGTCACCCGCCCAAGATCCAACTCAATATCTTTGAGACAATCTAAAAGATCCGACGGTAAAAGTGCGGACTCTACCTCTATAACGCCGTTTAAAAACTTCCCTTGCGGAGGTACGCCTACAGGATCTGTTTCATAAATGGTTGAGATTTTTTTTACGACAATACCATCGGTGGTTTTCAAGCGAAAAACGCCCTTATCGATATTTGCGCTTCTATCGCCTAGATTTGACCCTATACCAATATATGCGGTAACCATCTAAATCACTTTCTTTATTCTCTCTACCGCTTCCTTGAGCCTATTTTTGTCCACTGTAAGCGCCATTCTTATGTATCCCTCGCCTGCAGCTCCGAATCCGTTACCTGGAGTGACAACTATATCGGCCTTATCCAAAAATAAGTTTGTGAACGAAACAGATGTGTGGCCTTTTAACGTTGGCGCCCATACATAAAAAGTAGCCTTCGGTTTATCTATCTTCCAGCCGCTCTTATTTAATCCTTCCACGAGAATATCTCTTCTTTCCTCGTATATAGTTCTAAATCCAGCCAAGGTTTTATCTACAAATTTCAAGGCCTCTACCCCGGCCCACTGAATCGCTGTAAAAACACCTGAATCCATATTAGACTTTACCTTGGCAAGCCCTTGAAGAATCGAAGCATTGCCGCATGCGAAACCCAGCCTCCAGCCTGTCATATTGAATGTTTTAGAAAAAGAATGAAATTCTATTCCGACATCCTTTGCGCCGTTTCTTTCTAAAAAGCTAGGAGCTTTATACCCGTCGAAGGATAATTCCGTGTAAGCAGCGTCGTGACAAACAATTATGTTATTTCTAGAGGCAATACGTATAACATCGTCAAAAAAATCTGGCTCGCAGGTCGCACCTGTGGGATTGTTCGGATAGTTTATAAACAACAACTTGCTCTTTTTTAAAACATCCTGCTGTATAACTTTTAAGTCCGGCAGAAAACCATTTTCGGCTTTAAGAGGCATGACATGAGGTATGCCTCCGGCCAAAATGGTTCCTGACTTATAAGGCGGGTAACAGGGCTCGGGTACAAGAACAATATCGCCTACATTGACAAATGCAAGCGGAATATGCGCTATGCCTTCCTTTGATCCTATAAGAGGCAAAATCTCATCTTTAGCATCAAGTCTTACTCCAAATCTAGTCTTGTACCACTTTGCTATTTCTTCTTTAAGGGCATGAAGGCCTTCATCCAAAGCATACCTATGGTTTTCGGCCTTGAGACTTGAGCGATGAAGCGCATCGATTATATATTTAGGTGTAGGGATATCCGGATCACCCACGCCTAGATCGATTATATCGCGGCCCTGGCTCCTGGCCTTTTTCTTTGCTCTATCTATTTCAACAAATAAATAAGGTGGTAGACTCTTTAATCTGTCTGATAACTCTATCTTCATATTTTTAATACGTCTTTCATGCTGTAAAGTCCTTTTGGCTTTCCGACTAAAAATTTTGCTGCTCTGAGAGCTCCAATGGCGAATATATCTCTTGTCTTTGCCTTGTGCGTTATCTCCAGAGTGTCTTCATCGGAATCAAATATTATTTTATGATCCCCTACCACCTCACCCTTCCTTATTGAATCTATGGGGATATCATTAAGATCCTTTCTCTCTTTATTAATAATGTCTCTTAAGAGCTTACCTGTTCCACTGGGCTTATCT
>JABMRN010000256.1 GCA_013202515.1 Candidatus Omnitrophota bacterium
GGACACGTCCTCTAAAACCGGTTTATGCCCGGGATAGGCAAAGGAAACGTGCGTAAGAGATATGGATTTTTTAAATCCTTTAAATGTTTCCACGCCTGATTTTTGCCTAAGCTTGGCAGCCTCTTCCTGAAGGCGTTTGATCTGTTCATATGCCGGGAAAGTATTGTCCAGTAAATTTTTATTGGTCGCCATGCTTCCCACAACAATTACTGCTTGCAATAAGGCAAATAATATAATTACAATTTCCGAAATGGGTATCCCCAGATATTTCGCTGAGAATACAGCTACTGCTAATACTACCGCGCCTATGGGCCGATATAAAATAGGTATGGCAAATCCGATAGTGCGTGCCTTAATAGTCGCTTTGCGCCGTTTGTCAAAAGAGAAAAAAAGATTTTCGGCTGCCCTTTTTTGGTTGGCAAAACCTAAAACAACTTTAGCAAGGGTAAAATTTTCCTGCAAAACCGAGCTTACGTCATTTCTGCTTGAGGTGGCTATTGTCCCTAACTTATAGCTTATCCTTCCTAGCAAAATGAAAGGCACAGAAAGTAATAAAACTACCGCGAGGCTGATGGTGGTTACCTGCCAGGAAAGGTAAAAAGGTATCACAAGATATAAAGCAAGTTGCAAAAAATTAGCTACTAAATTTGCCATGGCGGCAAATGCATCGCCTACATTTTCTGTCTCGCGTATAAAGGTATTAAGGAGCATACCCTGTTTTTTGCTGCTGAAAAAATACCACTTAGCGTTAAAGAAATCCTTAAATGTTCCTATCATGATATCACGAATGACTACAAATTTTGTTCTTACGATC
Organism: Candidatus Omnitrophota bacterium; assembly: GCA_013202515.1. Classification (GTDB taxonomy): domain Bacteria; phylum Omnitrophota; class Gorgyraeia; order JABMRN01; family JABMRN01; genus JABMRN01. The sequence continues at coordinate 815 of JABMRN010000256.1, forward strand.
CAGTTTCTCAGCAAAATCCGCATTATACTGCTCAAGATAATAAATGCGACAAACAAGAGCAGGTAATTGGTCAGCTTTAACGGGATGCCGAATGATTCGGCTATTTTCATGATTTTATCAGTAAGGGGACTTATATTCTGCAAATTCGGGTGTACCAATAAATCAACCAGCGGCCCGATGGTAAAAAGCGAGCAAGCCTCTATCGCGCTGACAAATATTACCAGTACCGCGCTAAAAATAAGTAAAAGCGGGTATTTTCGGAAAATGCTGCGTATAAAATCCAGGCTTTTCATGTTATATCCCTTAATCTCTTTCTATTTTTACTTGTAGCAAAACTGAAAAATGCTTTTTCCCAACGGGGCAATCTAGTCTTCCATCTATATACGGGATCGTTATCAAAAATCCTGTACTCATTCGGAATTCCTTTGTTAGGGTCTCCTGATATTTTCTTGCCATCCTTTGTGTAAGAAGGATTGGAAAACCATGTTTTCCCGTTGCCTTCTACAAGTGTCAGATTTTCTATCCAATTATCGGAGATGGAAAATTTATTTCCTACAAAATCACAAATTTGCTGCAGCGTTTCTTTGGGATATAAAATAAGGTTTTCGTACGTGATGATTATGTATCTATCTCGGTGAGATTCTGCTGCAGCTAACGAGGCATTCGCGGCCTTGTTCCAGAATCCTGCGCTTGCGGCTCCGGGCGAGCTTACCTTTGCGGAACAGCGCCAACCGCGCGGATCCCTTATAACTTCAATCCATTTTGTATTCGGCAATGAATCCAGCACTTCAGGCGCGTATAATGCCATATTCGTGGTCTTGGCTCCTATAAAATCGCATTTTTCTATCTCTTTTATTTTATTAAACATCCTTGAAAAAAGATTTTTATAAGTCTCTCCCTGTCTGCATTTCATTATCTCATCCAATAAGCCTGTATATTCAGTTTTATCCAGAAAGTTGGACTTAAGGTCACCGATAACCATGTCGGTCAGATACTTAATATCCTTAATTTCTTTGTCCAGCATTAACTTAGCCTTAGGAAGACGGTATAAATCTCGAGGATAGTTGGTGCTTCTGTTGATCTCGGTTTTAAAGTAATAAAGCGGTATGCGAAAAGCGTCTTTCACTATAAAAGTGCTGGGCAACGTATTTACTATTCGGGACAAAAAAGTGGTTCCTGAGCGGTGGAGTCCGTTAATTAAGATATTCATTTTTCTTTATCTTTCTTTATGATACCTTGTGTTTTAAGTTCCATTTACCGTTTATCTTCTCCCATAGATGAGGTGACCTGAATTTATCTGCTAATTCAAAGAATTTTTCTTCCTTCATGTCCATGTATTCAAGTATTTCTTTAAAATACCGTTTTGGGAATTCACCGTCAAAACGATGAACAAGCTTTACCCCCTCTTCTCTTGCGATGAGGTGATAGCGTATTTCGTGTGATGCCTCATATGTAGCCCTTCCTATTCCGAACTTAAGATGTGTAGCCCAATAATTAAGTCCGTCTATTTGATCATCCAGGCTGTTGTACCGGGTAAATGTACCTTCGGTTCTTACATCGTTTGTCTCAAAATTCGTATATCGAACTGCATAGCGATAAGCCTCCTGTGGGCTCCACTTTATATAGTAGCCCAGGATACGAAAATCTATACCCTTTTCTATTATTTCTTTTTTGTCCAAGGGTAAATACGGCTCCAAATCATTAAGACTCAAGCCATAGTCTTTGATTAATTTATCTACGGAAACACCACCGAGATGTATTTTAGAAAAATCTTTTTTATCAAGCGTATAATACTCCGTGCCCTGATTGGGTTTGAAATTTTCGGCAATCGGATTACCGTATTCAGCCGAGCAATCGCCGTAAAAAATAAGTTTAATGCCGAATTTCATCGCAATTTTAGGGGCAAGGTTCTTCTGTCCGATAATAAAGGGCTGAAAAGGATGAAATAGATTTTCTACCGCCAGCTTTGTAAGCAAACGATGCACCTTACCGTTAGGATTAAAGGTTATATTATCGAAACCGCCTATGTCAATCCATCTGCGGAAATTTCTATATCCTACGTCTGTGTACATATGAGGCGGCCAGGTAATAGTAAGAGGGTTCATACCATATTTATATTTCAATAAATGCGCGGCCTGAACGCTATCTTTGCCTCCCGAGCCGGGCACTAAAATATCATAATATCCGTCTTTTCTTCTATGTGAATCCAGTAGTTTAACTAGCTCTTCTTCTCTTTTTTTCCAATCGATTTGCATCTCTTTCATCTCGGCATATCTGCACGCATCGCAGACACCCGCTTCATCAAATGCTATCGTAAGTTTTTTCTGGCCGGCAGTATTTTTAAATTCCGGCACTGAATTCGGCTTCTGATTTGACATAACACACTTTTTACAGAATTTTACCTCTTCCGGCAGGCCAAAATAAACTTTTTGAGTTCCTTTTTTTGCTTCGTCTTTAATCATCGTATTCTCCTTTTTTTACAACAACTGGTTTCATACATTTGCCATGTTTATTTCGTCAAGGTCAATTCGTATAGGCTGCCTATCAATCTACCTATTGCTTTATCGTCCGAAAAAGCATCGTATTGACGCATTTGGTTTTCGTCAATTACATCTTTACAGTTAAACTTCCCGTCTAAAATATTGCGTATCTGTTCAAAAAATAGCTCCTTATCCTCGAATACCAGCACGTTCTTGTACCTTTTGGCAAATGGATGATGAATATTTCCCGTATTATCAAAATAAAGCGCATTCTTGCCGCATATGAGAGCCACTGTGGCGGGAGAATTCATCCCCATATTTATACATACGTCCGCAAGAGCCATAATCTCCTCTCCGCTATACTTTAAGGGATCTAAGTGGCTAAAATTGCTATGACTTAGAAGCCTATTCCATGTTTTTTTGTAATATGCAAGTTTGCCCGCTGATATGCTCAACTCATAATTTACCGCATTTTTCTCATTTTTAGGCTTTAATAATACGTTTACATCTCGGTTCTCTTTACAAAATTCATCGATTATATTCAGATAATGTAGAAAAAAATCTTCTGCAAATTGGATATTGCCTTGCCCAAAACCGCTATCAAAAAATACCGTGGTTTTTTTTCTTTCTTTGAAATTTTTTATACCGTTAATAGCCTTGATTTTCTCTATGTTTGAAACAGCCCTATTGTAATCCTCTTTATAAGGACATCCTATGCTTATCTGTTTATCAACAGAATATGTCCGCGAATGGTAATCATAAAATATATCACCCCATGTATAATAGATATTATGCGCCACAAAAGCATAATCGGGACATTCTTCAAAATCCGTCAAATCGCTTGCATGCAATACTGCAGTTTTCGCGCCGTATTTATTTAAAACAATTGTTTCTTCAATACCATTCCATGGTTGTAGGGAAAAAAAACATTTTATGTCATATAAATTCATTAACAGTTCGATCGGAAAACATTTTTTGTGGAAAAAAAGTATATAGAAAAAAAGGTGCCCTTGTCTACTCGCAAGCAACTTGAAATATATATAAAACGGTATCAGGAAATAAGATGATAAAATGTTAAAAATGTTTCTGTTGATATTAATTTTCAATTTGGGGATAACGGCTGTGTGGTAACCTTTCTCTTTTGCTTTTTTAAAACCTCTGTCGCGGTTATTATCAATATTTGCGTACAACTGAAACATTAAAATATCGGTTGCTTTAAATTTAGAGTTGTCGATTACTGCGTCATCTCTTAAGCTTGAGCGATCCATCCTTCCAACTGCTTCTTTTAATAACTTAAAGTTTTTCTTTTTTTTATTGAAGACTACCCCACGATACGCAAATTCTTTAAGCAACCACGCATAATAGATTATTAAAAGAGGAAAATTATTCATGGGATTTATCCATTTTATTTTAAACTTGATTACATACGTGCACTCCATATGTCTGACCATAAACTTGTTTAACGGACTCTTGACCATCAGAATCTCGCTCGTTTCTGCTAATCCAGATAGCCTGATGGTATGAAGTTGCTTCAACAGAGGCGCTATATCCAAAGATATTTTCTTTTTTATATAGGCTTCAAATTTCTTAGTTTTCAATCTTTTGCTATAATGCTTAATCGTACTATCGTTTTCCATGATTTTCTGGCTGTAAAAACTCAGTGTCAGATCAGTACCTTCCTTGCTCATGTGGCACCATAATCCTTTATATAACGACAATGGTTTTTCCTTCTGCATATTAATACACTTTTCTGCATAGCGCCTGGTAAAAAACATGGCCTTAGCTAATTGCATTGTCCTAGAATATACATCCTCGTCTACAATCGACATTTTTAGACCCCTTGACCATCCGTGTAGAATGGCTTGCGTCAACTGAATCTCGTTTCTTGCTAATACGGCTATACAGCTATTTGCCATTAGTGGAACCTTTTCCTCTCTTTAAGGTTTCGGCTAATTTAAAATCTGCCGCGTTATCGATATCAACGGACCTTTTTTCAGGCATAATATAAGCAAA